>NZ_JASERH010000024.1:0-79732 GCF_030766975.1 Streptomyces sp. KL116D
GGCTGCGCGGCGGCGACGTGCGGGTCGGCGGGGGCGCAGTGGTGGTCGTGGTGGACGACGGCGGCGGGGCCGGCGGCGAAACCGTCGTGGCAGGTGCCGGAGAGGAACAGGGCGCACAGGGCGAGCAGCAGCGCGAGGGCCGCCCCCCGCCTGCTCACTGCGCGCCGCACGTCACTCATGGTGCGGACGAGACTACGACGCGTGACCGACCGTCGGCAAAAACAAACCGAGGCCGGAATCTCGAAAGATTCCGGCCTCGGCCTTCAGTAGCGGGGACAGGATTTGAACCTGCGACCTCTGGGTTATGAGCCCAGCGAGCTACCGAGCTGCTCCACCCCGCGTCGGTGAACCCAACAGTACGCCATCGGGAGCAGTGAGGCGAATCCGTTCAGGCGGACCGTGCGTGGGTGAGCGTCTCCCACGCCACGAACAGGTCGTCGGTGCCCTCCGGGCGCTGTTTCCTGGTGAGCTTCTCGGTCTCCGGGAGGGCCATCTTCAGGCGGCCCTGCAGGTGGCTGAGGCCCACCTCCGTGTCGGGCCCCATGTCCCGCTGGACCTTGCCGCCGCACAGCCAGCCAGGAGCGGCGGCGCCCAGCTGGTACTTCGAGTGGAACTCCAGCGCGGCGGCGAGCCGGTCCTTCACCTCGCCGTACAGGTCGAGGCCCTGGTGCCAGGCGGTCTCGGCGATGTGCGAGGTGGCGGCGAGGGAGTAGCTGGCGTGCTTGAAGTTGCGGCAGGTCTCCTGGGAGAGGCCGTCCTTGAAGGTCTTCTGCCCGAACCAGTACGTCTGCAGCTTGGCCGGGGTGTCGATGTCGCTGCCCTCCGGCTTCACGGGCAGCGGGCCGTCGGAGGAGAGGTAGAAGTAGGCGGGGACGCGGGTGCGGAAGTGGTGCACGGCCTTGTCGAAGGCGGTCTGGTCGTTGAGGTAGACGGCCATGTTCATGGTGGCGTCGGCCATCACGAGGTCCCAGTTGCCGTTGAAGTCGGCGGAGCCGGACTGCACCTCGGGCAGGTACACGGTGCGCAGCATCCGCTGGAACTTCAGCTCCTCGCCGTCCGGCCAGCCGTCGTACGTGTACTGCATCAGCTCGGCGGCCTTCGCCCAGGAGGTGCCGGCCCAGGCGGTCTGCAGTCCCGCGTTGCCCTCGGTGTGCCGCTTCACCACGTCCGACCAGGCGTCCATGATCTGCACGGCCTTGTCGGCGTGCGCCTTCTCGCCGGTGATGTTCCAGAGCAGGGCCTGGGTGTAGGCGGCGATGGCGTCCTCGCGCTCCTCGACGCAGCCCTGCCCGGGGCGGGTGTCGGGCGGGCACACGACCACGTCGTACGGCTTCGCCCGGTAGTCGAGGTCGGCGTACTTGCTGCCGCTCATCTCCTTGTACGCCGACAGCCACGGCTCGTCCTTGTGGGCGACGTGGTTCCGGGCGGCGGCGAGCTGCGCCTTGCCGACCAGGACGCCCGGGTGCGCGAAGGGCGCCCCGGAGGGGCGGGGTTCGGGGCGGGCCTGGGCGCCGGAGGTGGCGTCGTGCCCGGAGGACGATCCGCACGCCGTGGCGGCGATCACGAGGACGGGCGCGAGGGCCCCGAGAAGAACACGCCGCCGCCACGGGCCCATTGCCGCTGCCATGCCATACCTCCGGTTCGGTCACTGGCAGCCTGACCCCTGCGGGCGACCGGCGCAGGATCTGTTGCGCCGGTCGGGACGGCAGGGCTCAGAGGTCGAACTCGTGCGGCGGCAGGCCGAGCATCTGGCAGGCCTCGCGGACGACGCCCCGCTCGGTCGCGTCGAAGTCGCCGTCGGCGCCGCCGATGACGATGCCGATCTGCACGACGGCGCGCGCCTCGGCCTCCTTCTTCTTCGCCTTGGCGACCTCCTGGAGCACGCTGACCTTGCCGAAGTCGAAGTCGGCCGTCAGCTTGTCCAGGTTCTCGTCGAAGCGGCGCTGCAGGTCGGCCGCCGGGAAGTTCTGCAGCACCTCGTTCGAGGTGATCAGCTGGGCGACGCGGCGCCGCTCGGCCGGGTCGATCGTGCCGTCGGCGGCCGCGACCAGGGCGCACATCGCCATCGACGCGTCCCGGAAGGCACCGGACTTCAGGTCGTTCTTCTTCGCGACGAGCTGCGTCTGCATCGTCGACGCGGACTCCTTGATGCGGTCCCACAGGGCCATGAGCGATCCTCCAGAGATTGTTTCTACAGCGGTGTAGAAACTAGCGGAAGGGTCCGGAAGTTCCGCCCTAGACTTGCGGGATGCCGACCTTCGACGATCCGCCCGGCGACGTGCTCGCCGAGGCCGCCGCCGCGTTCGGGCTGCTCGCCTCGCCCGCCCGGCTGCACATCGTGTGGGCCCTGGCGCAGGGCGAGAGCGATGTCACCGGCCTCGCCGAGCGGGTCGGCGGGGCACTGCCCGCCGTGAGCCAGCACCTGACCAAGCTGAAGCTGGCCGGTCTCGTCCGGTCCCGGCGCGAGGGCCGCAGGCAGGTGTACTACGTGGACGACCCCGGCGTCGTCGCCGTGGTGCGGCTGATGATCGGCCAGCTGACCGAGCGGGCGGCCGCGCCGGCCCCGCGCAACCGCCGGTTCGGTGCCTGACTCCTCGGCGGCGGCCGGCACCACGGGCCCGCCCGGCCGGTCCCGTCAGGGCCTTCCCCGGTCCGTCGCCGAAGCCCCCAGCACCCTCCAGGTGCTGCGCTCCCTCGACAGCGGGCCGCGCGGCCTGACCGAGGACGAGGCGGCCCGGCGGCTCGCCCGGTACGGCGAGCACACGCTGCCCGGCACCCGCCCCGACTCCCTCGCCCGGCGCCTGGTCCGTGGCCTGCGCGACCCGTTCACCGCGGTCCTGCTCTGCCTCGGGCTCGTCTCCGCCGCGGTCGCGTCCTGGGGCACCGCGACCGTCATCCTCGTCCTGGTGGCGGTCAGCTGCGCGCTGCGGGCCGGCGGCGAGCACCGGGCCGAGCGGTCCGTCGCCGCGCTGCGCGAACTGGTCGCGACGACCGCCACGGTGGTGCGCAGACCGGACCGGGACGAGCCGCCCGCCGACCGCGAGCTGCCGGTGTCCGACCTGGTGCCCGGCGACGTCGTGCGCCTCGGTCCCGGCGACCCGGTCCCCGCCGACGTACGACTGCTGCGCGCGCACGGCCTCACCGTGCACCAGGCGGCGCTGACCGGGGAGTCGGTGCCGGTGCCGAAGCGGCCGGCCGATCTGCCGGCCGACGCGGGCGACGACCGGCACCTCTGCTTCCAGGGCAGCAGCGTCGCCGCGGGCAGCGCCACGGCGGTGGTCGTGGCGACGGGCGCGGACACCCGGTTCGCGGCGGCCCTCGACACGGCCGGGCGGCGGCGCGGCGCGAGCGCCTTCGACCGCTCGGTGCACGGCATCTCCTGGACCCTGGTCCGCTTCATGCTGCTGACGCCGCCGCTGGTCCTGATGGCGAACGCGGCGCTGCGCGACCGCGGCCTGGAGACGCTGCCGTTCGCGGTGGCGGTCGCCGTCGGGCTCACCCCGGAGATGCTCCCGGTGATCGTCACGACGGCGCTCGCCCGCGGCTCCGCCCGCCTCGCCCGGGACCACGGCGTGATCGTGCGCCGGCTGCCCGCGCTGCACGACATCGGCGCCGCCGACGTCCTGTGCGTCGACAAGACCGGCACGCTGACCGAGGACCGCCCGGCCGTCGACGCGGGCCGCTCCGACCCGGACGCGCTGCACTGGGCGGGCGTGGCGGCCTGGTGGACGCTGCAGACGGCGGAGCTGCCGACGCCCGACCCGCTCGACGAGGCGCTGCTCGCGGCGACGGACCCCGACTCCTGGGAGGCGTACGACGGGATCTGCGCGCTCCCCTTCGATCCGGTACGCCGCCTCGCCACCGCCGTCGTACGGGAACCGGGGACGGTCCTCGGTACGCACACGCTCGCCGTGAAGGGCGCCGTGGACGACGTCCTCGACCGGTGCGCGCTCGACCCCGCCGAACGCTCCCGCCTCGCCGCCCGCGCCACCGCCCTCACCGGCCAAGGGCTGCGCGTCCTCGCGGTCGCCACGGCCGAGCGGGCCGCGCGGCGCCGTCCGTGGACGACGGCGGACGAGCGCGGGCTCGCCTTCGTCGGCCTCGTCGCCTTCACGGACACGCTCGCGCCCACCGCTGCGGGGGCGCTGCGCGCGCTCGCCGACCAGGGCGTCACGGTCAAGGTCGTCACCGGCGACCATCCGGGGACGGCGGCGCGCGCC
The DNA here is from genome assembly GCF_030766975.1 of Streptomyces sp. KL116D. Lineage (NCBI taxonomy): Bacteria > Bacillati > Actinomycetota > Actinomycetes > Kitasatosporales > Streptomycetaceae > Streptomyces > Streptomyces sp. KL116D. The sequence continues at coordinate 4,221 of NZ_JASERH010000024.1, forward strand.
TGCCGCGACCTGGGCCTCGACCCGGGCGTCGTCCGCACGCCCGCCGACCTCGACGCGCTCACCGACGCCGAACTGGCCGACCTCGCCCGCGCCACCACGGTGTTCGCCTCCTGCACCCCGGCCCACAAGGCCCGCGTCGTACGGGCCCTGCGCACCGCCTCGACCGTCGGCTTCCTCGGCGACGGGGTCAACGACGTGCCCGCGCTGCACGCCGCGGACGTCGGGGTGTGCGCGCGGGAGGCGGCGCCGGTCACCCGGGAGTCGGCGGACCTGGTGCTCGCCGGTGCGGCGGGTGACGGGCTCGACGCGATGGCGCACGCCGTCACGGCGGGCCGGCACGCCAACGCCACCACCGCGTCCTACCTGCGGATCACCCTGTCGTCGAACCTCGGCAACGTCATCGCGATGCTCTCCGCGGGGCTGCTGCTGCCGTTCCTGCCGATGCTGCCCGCCCAGGTCCTCGTGCAGAACCTGTGCTTCGACGCGGCGCAGCTCTCCCTGGCGTACGACCGCCAGGACGCGCGCGTCCTGTCCCGGCCGACGGCGCTGCGGCCCCGGGCGTTCCTGCGCGTCATCACGGGGTTCGGGCTGCTGAACGCCGCGGCGGACCTGGCGACGTTCGGCATCCTCGTCCTGGCCGGTCCCGGCCTCTCCTCGCCCGACGCGTTCCACGCGGGCTGGTTCACCGAGAACCTCCTCACGCAGGCGCTGGTCATGCTGCTCCTGCGCTCGACGCGGAGCCGGGCCCGGCCGGTGTGGTGGGCGGTGGGCGGCCTGGCCACCCTGGGCCTCGCCCTCCCCTTCACCCCCCTGGGCCCCCTCCTCGACATGACCCCGCTACCACCCCTGTACTACGCCCTCCTGACCCTGGTCCTCACGACCTACGCCGTGACGCTCCGCTGGGCGGCGGGGATGGCACGAGCGCGCGCCGACAGCTGATCCCTCGTCGCGGACCGCGGCCCGGCGGGGCTTCTCGCGCAGTTCCCCGCGCCCCTGAGATGCGCACTCCGTGCGCCATCTCAAGGGGCGCCCCGCCAGGGGCGCGGGGAACTGCGCGAGCAACCACGACGAGACCCGCACCCGGCAAACAACCAGTGACGGCTACGGCGCGCAGCCGGCTGTTCAGGGGCGCGGGGAACTGCGCGAGAAGCCCCACCCACCCGCACCCGGCGGACAACCCGTCGCGACACGGCGCGAAGCCGTGCACTTTAGGGGCGCGGGGAACTGCGCGAGCAACCACGACGAGACCCGCACTCACCGACCCACCTACAACCCCCACAACCCCTTCCCCACGGTCAACCCCCCACCCACCAACGCCAACCCCAACACCAACCCCCGAACCCCCCGCTCCGGCACTCGCCCCGCAAGCGCCCACCCCACCACCGCCCCCACGAACAACGCCCCACCCACAACCACCCACGACCGCCCGGTCAACCGCGGCAACCGCCCCGCCGCGACCGAGACGACATTGACCACCACCCCGTAGAACTGCGCGTTCGGCACGAACTCCCGCATCGACCACCCCGCGTTGACCCCGTACAACGACATCGGCGGCCCACCCACCCCGGCCGCCGCGTTCATGAACCCACCCGCTCCCCCGGCCACCAGCGCCCCACCCGTCCCGGCCAGCCCCGGCATCCGCAGCCCGTGCACGACCAGCCCGACGGCCAGACAGACGAGCGCACCGAGCACCACCATCAGGACCGGTTCCGGCAGCCGGGACGCGGTCCACGCCCCCACCGGCACCGTGCACACGGCAGCCGCGACGAACGGCACCATGGCCCGCGGCCGCACCCCGCGCCACCCGCTGACGAGCCCCGCACAACTGACGATCCCCGCCGAACAGTTGGCGAGCAGCACCCCGTCGACCGGCCCGAGCAGCAGCATCAGGGCGGGCGCGGCGACCAGCGCGAACCCCATCCCGGTCAGCCACTGCACGCACCCCGCGACCGCCACGATCCCCGCCAGCACCACGTCACCCATCGGCGGAGCGTACGGCGCCGCTCCGTGGAAGGGGACCCCCGCGTGCTGGGGGACGCGTCCGGCCGGCCGCGAGGCTGTAGGGGCCGGACGGGCGCGCGGCCATCGATGCTCCCGCCTCAACGACGGTCCGTCGTCCGGTTGCGCGGACGACGCCCCGGCGGGGCCCCAGTCCGCAGAGCAAGCCCCGCGCCCGGCACTCTGGGCCCGCCCGGGGCCCGGCGCCAGAGGCCGTTCGGCCCCCACCGCGCTCCACCCGGGCACACTTGGCCGCCGGCCGGGACTACCCTGGACGTCAGCAGTCGGCAGTGACGCCTGCACGGCGGTGGGGCTCGCCGTACCCGAACCGCGGCACCGGCGCCGCCAACAGTCCCTACTTGCGACGGCACGCGCCCGGACACCCGGGTGCCGGCGAGTAGGAGATGCACGTTCATGAGGCCCCCGCACACTGAAGTGGTGCCTGAGCCCGTTGATCCCGACGAGGATCCGTACCCGTCCGCGCGGCGCCCGGCCCGCCTGCCCCGGCCGTGGCGGGAGCAGGGCCCGGTCGTGGCCGTGGTCGCGGCCGGCGGCGCGATCGGCGCGTCGGCGCGGTACGCGGTGTCACTGGGCTGGCCGGTCGCACCCGGCGGATTTCCCTGGCCGACGCTGTGGGTGAACGTCGCCGGATGCGCCGTGATCGGCGTCTTCATGGTCCTGATCAGCGACGTGTGGCAGGCGCACCGGCTGGTCCGGCCGTTCTTCGGCACCGGGGTGCTCGGCGGCTTCACCACGTTCTCGACGTACGCGGTGGACATTCAGCGGCTCATCGACGGCCGCGAGCCCCGCACGGCCCTGGCCTATCTCGCGACGACGCTCGTCCTGGCCCTCGCGGCGGTGTGGTGCGCGGCGAACGCGACCCGACGCGTCCTGACCTGGAGGCAGCGATGAACTGGCTGCTGGTGATCGGTGGCGCGGTGGTCGGCGCCCCGCTGCGCTATCTGACCGACCGCGCGGTGCAGCGCCGGTTCGACACCGTCTTCCCGTGGGGCACCTTCACCGTGAACGTCTCGGGGAGCCTGATCCTCGGCCTGCTGACCGGCGCGGTCGCGTTCGGCGCGGCCTCCTCGCAGGTGCAGCTGCTGATCGGGACGGGCCTGTGCGGGGCGCTGACCACCTACTCGACGTTCTCGTACGAGACGCTGCGGCTGACCGAGGACCGGGCCGGCTTCTTCGCCGCGGCCAACGTGCTCGCGAGCGTGGCGGCCGGACTCGGCGCCGCTTTCGTGGGCGCCGCCCTCGCCGAGGCACTCTGGTCGTAGCGACGCGACGACGTGACGACGTAGCCCCGCCGCAGTGCACGCGTGCGCGGCGGGCGCCGGTCACACGGTCGGGTGGTTGCCGCCCGGCCGCCGCCCGGCGGACCGGGTCGGCAGCACCCCGGAGACGATCATGCTCCGGTGAATCCGAACCGTCGAAGTTCCGCACGCCGCTGGGCCGTTCCGGCCGCCGTGGCCGCCCTGAGCCTGCTGCCCTCGCTGTCCGCGACCGCCGCCGTCGCGCACCCCGCCGACACGGAGCCGTCCGGGGCGGTGCCGCGCCCGGTGACCGCCGCCGAGGCCCGTACGCAGGCCTATCTGTCCTCCGTCCGCGCCCGCCCCGACCTGCAGCGCGGCTTCTTCCAGCGCCTGCCCAAGGGCGGCGACCTGCACAACCACCTGTCCGGCGCGGTCTCCACCGAGTACCTGATCGATCTGGCCGCCGAGGACGGCCTGTGCGTCGACGGCACGATGACCGCCGTACCGGCCCCCTGCGGACCCGGCGCGCGCCCGGCCGCCGACGCGCGCACCGACCGGGACTTCCACGACGCGCTCGTCCGCGCCTGGTCCATGCAGGACTTCCCGTCCGACCAGAACGGGCACGACCACTTCTTCGACACCTTCGGCAAGTTCGGCGAGGTCACCTGGCGCCACCGCGGCAAGCTGCTCGCCCAGGTCGCCGACGGCGTCGCCGCGCAGAACCAGTTCTATCTGGAGACCCTGGTCACCCCGGCGTCGGAGGGCGCCAAGAAGCTGGCGGGCGACGTCGGCTGGGACGCCGACCTCGCCGCCCTGCACCGCAAGCTGCTGGCCGGCGGCCGGCTGGACGGGCTGGTCGCCGACGCCCGCAAGGAGGCCGACGACGCCGACACCGAGTTCCGCACCACCGAGCGCTGCGGCACCCCCGCCGCCCGCCCCGGCTGCGGGCTCACCGTGCGCTGGTCCTCGCAGGTCTCGCGCGGCAGTTCACCGGAGCGGGTCTTCACGCAGATGGCCCTCGGCATGCGACTGGCCGAGGCCGACCGGCGGTTCGTCTCGGTGAACCTGGTCCAGCCGGAGGACTGGGACAGCTCGCTGCGCGACTACAGCCTCCAGATGCGCATGCTCGCCTACCTGCGCGAGGTCTACCCGAAGGCCCACGTCACCCTGCACGCGGGCGAGTTGTGGCCCGGGCTCGTCAAGCCCGAGGACCTGAAGTTCCACATCAGGGAGGCCGTCGGCGTCGCCCGCGCGGACCGGATCGGCCACGGCGTCGACCTGGTCCACGAGGACGACTGGCAGGGCACCGCCCGCACGATGGCGGCCCGCGAGACCGCCGTCGAGGTCCCCTTCACCAGCAACGCCCAGATCCTGGGGGTCAAGGGCGCCGAGCACCCCTTCGACACGTACCGCGCGTACGGCGTCCCGGTCGTCCTCGCCACCGACGACCCGGGCGTCTCCCGCATCGACATCAGCCACGAGTACCGGTACGCGGCCCGGACCTACGGCCTGTCCTACCCGGAGCTGAAGGACCTGGCCCGCGCCTCCCTGGAGTACGCCTTCCTGCCCGGCGCCAGCCTGTGGCGCGGCAACCCCACCGCCACCGGCTACCGCCCGGCCCCGGCCTGCCGCGGCGAGCGCCCCGGCACGCCGGTCCGCGACCCGGACTGCCGCCGGCTGCTCGCCGCCAGCCCCAGGGCGCAGACGCAGTGGCGCCAGGAGGCCGCCTTCGCCACGTTCGAGCGGAGCTTCGCCGGGCGGGCCCGCTGAGCGCCTTAGACCTGTCGGGTGGGGGCCGTCCGGCCCCCGTATCCGCCCGGCGGACGGGGCCGTTGTAGGGACATGACCTCAACTCGACGAGCCCTCACCGCTGTTCTGCTCGCAGTCGGAGCCACCGCGATCGCCGTGCCGACGGCCGGCGCCGCTCCGATCCCGCTGGCCGGTGAAGGCAGCGAAGCCATCTCCCCGACCGCGACGCTCGACTCGGTGTCGACCATGGCGATCCCGGCCGATCAGCGGGGCGAGCTGCCCACCACCGCCGGCCAGCTCTCCGGGCTCGACCGGCTGAACGAACTGCACCAGCTGACCGACCTGGTGGCGCCGGTCACCAACGTGGTCCCCTCGGTTCAGTAACCCCAAAACCCCCGGAACCTCCCGGTTCCTGACACGACGATGGCGGCGGACTGCGAGCAGTCCGCCGCCATCACTGTGTTGCGGTCGCTCAGTGGTTCGCGACACCGTTGCCGGACAGGACCGGGATGTCGTCCAGGACGTGCGACAGCGGCTCGTCGCCCTTCGCCTGGGTCGAGTTCTCGGTGCACTGCTGGTTCTGCGGGGCCGACAGGATCGGGATGTCCTGGACCGCGACCGGCACGACACCGACGAGCGAACCGGCGTTGACCTTGGCCGGCAGGCCGACACACGGCTTGTTCAGCGAGCCCTGCACGAGACCGAGCTGCGGGCTCATGTCGCCGTGGGTCGCGGAGTTGCCGTACGCCTGCTCCGCACCGTTGCCGCTGTTGGAGGTCGTGCCGCCGTCATCCCCGATGGCCAGGGCCTGAGGAGCGGCCACCGCCGAGAGACCGGCGACGGAAGCAGCGATCGTTGCGGTTGCCCACAGCTTCTTCATGCGAATTCCCTTCACTGAGCGAATAGTGATGACGCGTTACGTTGGATCAACTGGCCAGAATTCGGACGGTTGCGGACGTGGACCCGTTCGGCCCAACGACACGCTCGTCACGCACAGGCCAACTTGTCGCCGGGCACGACCGTCCGGCTGTCGAACCGCGGCGGGTCCTGCGGCTCGGTCGGGGTGTCCGGCCGGGTGATGGGGCGGTCCTCCCGGATGCTGGCGAACATCTGGTCGGCGCGCTCCCGGTCCCAGCGCAGCGTGGAACCCACGTTCTCGATCAGCGGGTTGAAGCCGTCCATCGGCACGGTCGCGAACTCCATCGCCGACAGCGGGACGTGGCGCAGCTCCCGCGCCATGCCGAGCAGATCGGCGGCGGTGAACCCCTGGTCGACGGAGGCCGAGCCGAGCAGGGTCCTGGCCAGGCCCGCGGCCCTGACCGGGTCGGCGAGAGCGTCCCGTACGCCGGTGCTGCGCAGCGCGTTGACCAGGAAGCGCTGCTGGCGCTGGACGCGGCCCAGGTCGGCGCCGGCGTCGACGTGGCGCGAGCGCACGTACTGCAGGGCGGGGCCTCCGGCGAGGTGGTGGCGGCCGGGGCCGAGCTCCAGTTTCGTGGCGGAGTCCGAGAGCCTGCGGTCCGTGCACACCGTGACCCCGTGGACCGCGTTCACGCCGTCGATGAACCGGCGGAAGTCGATCTGCAGGTAGTGGTCGACGCGGACCCCGGTCATCGTCTCGACCGTCTCCACCGCGAGCGCCGGGCCGCCCTCCGCGTACGCCGCGTTGATCTTCGCGGGGTGGGGGTCGCGCGGCGAACCGTCGGCGGCGGGCCCGGCCGGGATCTCCGCCAGGGAGTCCCGCGGCAGGCTGACCACACTGACCCGGTCGCGCCCCTCCGACAGGTGCACGAGCATCATCGCGTCCGTGCAGTTGCAGGCGACACCGCCGGCGTGGAACTTCTCCTTCTCCGCGCGGGTGATGGTGTCCCGGCCGTCCGTTCCCATCAGGAGGACGTTGACGCCCTGCCCGTCCTCGGGACGGTCCGTCAGCCCACCGAACGCGTTCACCTGCTTCGGCAGGGTGCCCGACACCTGCCCGATCGCGGCACCGGAGAACGCCAGGAATCCAAGAGCGAGTGCCCCGAGCACAATCCCTCTACGGCCACCCCGAGGGAATTTCTTCCGCATCATGACACTCCACTGCGAAGGGGTAGGTGCACGACGAGGATAGGGACGTATGCATTTCGTCCCGGGTGGCTCGCGCAATAGGCGGCGAAAGTAACCCTTTCGCCCCACAAGGCGGTTGGTGCCATCGGCGCCGGAGGTATGGAGAACGCAACCGACCGCTACCCGGCAAGGGGCGATGACATGGGAGATCCGCAGGAGCGTTGGCGCCGGCAGGCATTGATTCCGAGCAGTAGGACCGCACCCGAGAATCCGTCCTCGGCGCCCCTTTATTCGTCTCTCGTGGACGAATGGCGAGCGGCGGGAAAAACGCTTCCTGGGCTGTTCGACGCGGAGTGGGACGAGGCCGTGTCCCGCGACTTCTGGCCCCGGTCCTGAAAACGAGTCGGGCCGCCCGAAAGGGCGGCCCGATCACGTTGCAGGGTCCGTCAGTGGTTGCCGGCACCGTTGCCGGACAGGACCGGGATGTCGTCCAGGACGTGCGACAGCGGCTCGTCGCCCTTCGCCTGGGTCGAGTTCTCGGTGCACTGCTGGTTCTGCGGGGCCGACAGGATCGGGATGTCCTGGACGGAGACCGGCACGACGCCGACGAGGGAGCCGAGGTTGGCCTTGGCCGGCAGGGCGACACAGGGCTTGTTGAGCGAGCCCTGGATCAGCGCCATCTGCGGGCTCATGTTGCCGTACGTGGCGGAGTTGCCGTACGCCTGCTCCGCGTTGTTGCCGCTCTCGGAGGTCGTCCCGCCGTCGTTGCCGATCGCCAGGGCCTGCGGAGCCGCCACCGCCGAGATGCCGACGACGGACACGGCGACTGCTGCGGCAGCCACAGCCTTCTTCATCATGAGAGGTTCCCCTTCATTTGTTTTCTGACAGCACCGGGATCAACTGCGTATCGACGGATCGGTTGTCCACGTTCACTCAGACGGGGAACTTCGATCACACCGCTGAGGGTGAATAAATGACAATCACGCAAGCGCCCCCACGCACTCCCTGCGGCGGGCCGATCGAGTGAACGTGCAGAACTAAACCGACCTGGTGGAGTTGTCCCTTTCGCAGTAACCGGTGCCTGTCAGAAAAGGAACAGATCAATGCTCAAGAAGGCTATGGCTGCAGCAGCAGTCGCCGTGTCCGTCGTCGGCGTCTCGGCTGCGGCCGCCCCGCAGGCCCTCGCGATCGGTGACGACGGCGGCACGACCTCCGCCAGCGGCAACGACGCGAAGCAGGCCTTCGGCAACTCCATGACCGAAGGCGACATGAGCCCGCAGCTCGGCCTGGTCCAGGGCTCGCTCAACAAGCCCTGCATCGGCCTGCCGGTCAAGGGCAACGCCGGCTCCCTCGTCGGCCTGGTGCCGGTCTCGGTCCAGGACATCTCCGTCCTGTCCGCGCCGCAGAACCAGCAGTGCACCGAGAACTCGACCCAGGCCAAGGGCGACGAGCCGCTGTCGCACATCCTGAGCGACATCCCGGTCCTCTCCGGCAACGGTGCGCAGAACGGCTGAACGAGCCGCATCTGACACCTCGGGCCGCCCGCGTCACTGGACGCGGGCGGCCCGAGTTTTTTATGTCCGCAAACCGATGCCTTTTTCCAGTTTCCTTACTCATTGTTGAATCGTTTGCTTTTCGAGGGATCGAGCGGACGAGTGATTTCCTTTCGGTCTCCCGTCCCGGTCAGTTTTCTGAATAAAAGGAGAAAAGCATGTCTCTGAAGAAGAGCGCCACGATCATCGCCGGTGCCGTCATGGCCCTCGGCATGGCCGCGCCCGCGTTCGCCGACGCCGGCGCCGAGGCGGCGGCCGTGGGCTCCCCGGGCGTCCTGTCCGGCAACGTCCTCCAGGTGCCGGTCCACGTGCCGGTCAACTTCTGCGGCAACAGCATCAACGGCATCGCCGCGCTGAACCCCACGTTCGGCAACACCTGCGCCAACAACTGACGCTGGTACCGCAGTTCGTCTCCCGGCCGACCCTGGCGCCCTTCGGGGCCCAGGGTCGGCTTCAGATTTCGAGCAGGTCCGAGCAGAGAGGAAAACGCATTTGAGGCAGGCACTGAGAATCGGCGTCATGGCGGCCGCGGCGGCGACGGGCATCCTGTCCATGCCCGGATCCAGCGCGTCCGCCATGACCGGCGACCACGAGCAGCCGAGCGGCTCGCCCGGTGTGCTGTCCGGCAACTCCGTCGCGGTTCCGCTGTCGGTTCCCGTGAACCTCTGCGGAAACACCGTCGACGTCGTGGGAGCGGTCAACCCCGCCTCGGGCAACGACTGTTCCGCCGAGTCCGCCGCGACGGCCGGGCAGGCCACCGGGGACTCGGCGGCGACCGCGTCGCACTCCGCGGGCGTCCTGTCGGGCAACTCCGTACAGGCCCCCGTGGACATCGGCCTGAACCTGTGCGGCGACAGCGTCGACGTCGTGGGTGCGGCCAACCCGGCGTCGGGCAACGCGTGCTCCGGTGCGGGAGAGGCGTCCGCGGCTCCCGCGGTCCCCGAGACCTCCGAGATCCCCGAGGTCGAGGTTCCTCCGACCGAGCACGTGCCGCCGACGACCAGGTCGGTCCCGCAGCCGGAGCGGGTCGTCCCGCAGCACGTCGCGACGCACGAGCACCTGCCCGTACGGGAGGCGGCGATCGGTCAGCACGCACCCGTGGCGCGTGCGCAGCTCGCCGACACGGGGGTCGACCAGAACCTCCTGGCGGCCGCAGCGACCAGCGCGGGGCTGCTGGTCGGGGGCGGCGTCCTGTACCGCAGGGCACGTACCGCGGGGCGCTGAGCGCCAGGTCGGGAAGAGCCACGCAAGTGCTCTTCCCGACCCACAGAGGATGCGCCGATGAACGGCTGCCTCCCCACGGCGTGAAGCCGACGGCTGGGAGGAAGGCAGCACGGCCATTCTCATGACAGGTGCCAGTGGACCACCGGCGGCGCCGCCCGGACGGGCCGGTTCACCCGTTCGCCCGCGATGTCACCCCAACGGGTCCCTGGTGCTCGCGGCCCCGCGGCACCACGGGCCCGCCCTGCCGGGGCCGGCGCGCCAGATGCCGCTCGACCGCGTCGACCAGCGTGGGCGCGGTGTAGGTCGCCCCGTGGACGAAGCGCATGGCGGGGCCGAAGTCGGCGGCGGTCACCAGGCCCGCGAGGAAGAGCCCCGGGTAGGACGACGCGAAGCCCCGTCCCACGCGCGGTGAGCCGCCTGCGGACCGGGCGAGGACGCTCCGCACCCGGGGCGCGAGCACGGTCATCCGCGCGCAGTCCGCCTCGAAGCCGGTGGCCGCGATGACGTGGTCGGTCTCGAAGTCGCGGGCCCCCGCCGCCGCGTCGACCGTGCGGACCCGGACCCGCCCCGCCACCGGCCGCGCGTCGACGACCGTCTCGCCCAGCCGGACGTCGACGCCCCCCGCCGCCACCCGGTCCCTGATCCACCAGGCGCCGGCCGGCCCGAGCGCCGACTCCGTGACGGCGGCCCGGGTGCGTTCGGGCAGTCTCCTGAACGCGCCGGGCCGCTCCGCGTAGAACCAGTTGCGCCAGCCGCAGCCGAGGCCGCTGTGCGGTGCGCGCAGGCTCTTCCACCAGGGGCGCACCCACGGCGGCGGGACGCTGTTCCAGGCCAGTTCGGGGGCGCGGGCCACGATGCGTACCCGGGCGGGCAGTTCGGCGAGCAGCGCCGCGGTCTCCAGCGCCGCCTGCCCGGCGCCCACGACCGTGACGTCCGCGCCGCGGAACCGGCTCAGGTCGCTGTGCTGGCTGCTGTGCGTCACGTGCTCGTCGGCCAGCCCCCGCAGGGCCTCCGGGATGCGCATGTACGGCAGCACTCCCGTGGCCAGCGCCACGGACCTGCTGTGCAGGACCTGTCCGTCCTCGGTCTCGACCTGGAAGCCGGTGGGGGCCGCGTCGATGCGGGCGATCATCCGCTCGTCCAGGTTCGCCACCGCCCGCCGGGCGAACCACAGCCCGTACGACGCGAACGTGCCGACGGGGATGGGGCGGCCGTGCCGGGCGGTCTCGCCGTGCTCGGCGCAGTACCGGTCGAGGCCTAGGCCGGGTGCGGGAGCGGAGAGGTGGGAGGCCCAGGGCTCGGACTTGAGGAACATGCCGCGCGGCATGTGGTGCCGCCAGGACTCCATCGGCCGTCCGAAGACCCGCGTGTCGAGCCCGCGGGCCTCGGCGTGCGCGGCGATGGACAGGCCGTAGGGGCCGGCCCCCACGATCAGCAGGTCGTACATCAGCAGCTCGCCTTTCGTTCGGCTGTGGTCGGCGCGGCGACCGGGGGTTCGGTGGGGTCGGGGACGGCGGCCCGGGGCGCGGTCCTGGCGCGGCCGACGAGCCGGCGGGCGGCGTGCTGGGACCACTCGGTGGCCATGCTCCAGGCGGGCGCGGGATCGTCCTGGGCGTTCCAGGCGAACTCCCTTGCGGCGGGCCCGCGTTGGGCCGGGAGGGCCGAGGCCACCAGGGCCCTGAGCGCGGACAGGGGCGCGTAGTTCTCGACGACGAAGGTGCGTCCCGGCAGGGCGTGGCCGGAGGGGAGCGGCTGGTGGGTCAGGTCGAGGTACTGGGCGCGGACGACGTCCAGGCCGTTGCCGTCCGCGAACAGCCGGAACTGCGCCCCGGGCCGGGGGTTGAAGTCCAGCAGGCAGTACTGGCCGGTCTCCGCGTCCACCCGGAAGTCGATGTCGAAGATGCCCCGGTACCCCAGGGCCTCGACCAGGCGCTCGACCATGGCCTGGAGTTCGGGGACCGGTGACCAGCGGCCCACGGCGGTCAGGCCCGCGCCGCGCGGCCAGGCGTGGCGCTTGCTGCCGGCGCCGCCGCCGTGCAGCCGGCCGTGCCGGTCGACGTACCCGTGGAAGAACCAGTCCCGGCCCTGACCGGCGGGCAGGTACTTCTGGAGCAGGAGTCCGCTGCCGGTGCCCGCGCCCCGCACGTAGAGGCTCCGCGCCTCCTCCGGCGAGCCGATCAGGCACGTGCTGCGCAGGCCCGAGCCCTGCGGGAGGAGCCAGGGGCGGCTCCACTTCGCCACCGCGGGCAGGCCGAGCTCGGCGACCGCGGCGTACGCCTCGTGCTCGTCGCGCGGCAGCACCACCGGGGGGTGTCCGATGCCGGCGGCCCGGCAGAGGTCCGGCAGCCGCGCCTTGTCCGCGACGTGTTCGGCGAGCCGCTCCGGCTGCTCCGGCAGCAGGAACGTCTCGGCCAGCGCGGGGCGCAGCCGGCTCACCGCGATGGCCCCGGCGTCATCCATAGGGATCAACACCCCCGGCCGGGCGATCCGGGCCGCGATCCGGCGCAGCGCCCCGACCACCTCGCTCGACGACGCGCCCGGGCGCGGGGGCCGGTGCATCTGCCGCACGTAGCGCGATCGGGCCACCGGACTTCCGTCGGCCACGGCCGCCACGTGCACCTCCACACCGCAGCGCCCCAGGGATCTGACGGCCCCCAGCGTGCCGTGGTGAAAGGGGTTGGGGTCGATCCGCAGCAGCACGACCGGGACACAGGGGTCGAGCATGTGTCGATTCCTTCCAGGAGCTAACCCATGAGGGTGACGGAGGGCGGCCATCGGCCGGTCCACGATTGGCGCCATAAGCATTCATATGACTGAGTGTCAGGAATGGAGCGAGTGCGGTACGAGGAGCAGGCATGGCCGGGAAACGCCGATGGACGAAGCGCAGCAGACTTCCGCTGATCGCGGCGGGAGTCCTGATCTCACTGGTGGTCGCGTCAGGATCCGTGTCCATCGAGCGTGCGAACGCCAGCCCGCGCGGCGGGCCGACCCCGCCCGCGCCGACGAACCCCATCCCGTGGTGGCCGTCAGGAACACCTGACCCGGCCGGCCCGGTCGCGGCCAGCCCGGTCGCGGCCAGCCCCGAGCCCACGCCGCGGCCGAGCACTCCCGCGCCGGCCGAGTCGACCCCGTCCGTCCCGTGGTGGCCGACGGAGTCCCCCACGCCGCAGGTGCCGGCCGAGCCGGAGAAGTTCCCCGCGTTCGGGGCCTACCTGGACTACGGGCCGCTGGGCGTCACCCGGATGAAGAACCTGTCGGAGTGGCTGGGCGGGGCCGATCTGCGCGTCGGGCACACCTATCTCCCCGGTGACCGCTGGAGCAACATCGAGGGCTCGCCGCCGTTCCTCAACAGCTGGGCCCGCTGGCGCAAGGAGCGCGCGGACCGGCTCTTCGTCCTCAACGTGCCGATGCTGGAGCGCAACGAGGAAGGCGTGCCGGACGCACAGGTGCGGAGCCTGCTCCGGCAGGGCGCGGCCGGCGACTTCGACGCGCACTTCAAGAAGCTGGCCGAGCGGCTGGTCGACCTGGAGGTGCCGGACACCGTCCTGGTGCTCGGCTGGGAGATGAACGGCATCACCTACACGCACCGCTGCGGCCCCGATCCCGCGGCGTGGAAGAAGTACTGGTCCCGGATCGTCACGGTGATGCGGTCGGTGCCGGGCCAGAAGTTCCGCTTCGACTTCACGCCCAGCCGGGGCCGGGACGCCGTGCCGTGGACCGAGTGCTATCCGGGCGACGACGTGGTCGACATCGTCGGCATGGACTCGTACGACCAGCCCGAGGGCAAGTCCTTCGACGAGCAGGTGTCCGAGCCGTACGGGCTGCAGGAGCAGGTCGACTTCGCGGTGCAGCACGACAAGCCGATCTCCTATCCGGAGTGGGGCCTGTTCCGCAACGGCGACAACTCCGAGTACATGCGGCGGATGCTCGCGTGGATGGACGAGCACAAGCCGCTCTACAACACGCTGACGGACTACTGTCCGCACGGCGTGTGGCAGTGCGACGAGAACCCGAAGGCGTCGGAGATCTACCGGGCGGCACTCACCGGCCGCGACAAGCCGGTCGAGCCCGCGCAGCCGACCACCCCGACGCAGCCGACCGATCCGACGCGGCCCCCGCAGTGTTCTCCGGTGGACCTGGGCGACTGGGTCGAGCACTGGCTGGGCGGCAAGCTCTGCCTGAAGTTCGACTGGTGGCAGCGCAACTCCTGAACCGGCGTGACCGCCGCGCGCGGTGGCGGCCCTAGGCCGGATCGCCACCGCGCTCCTTCCAGGCACGGCGGGCCTGCTTGGCCAGGGACCTGGCACGGATGTCGGCGAGGAGCGCGGCCAGCTGGGGCGCGGAGCTGCGCCGGGCCAGCAGGAACCGCTGGTTGACGCGCTGCTCGGGGCGCCAGTGCAGCTTGTACGGCTCGGTGCCGCGCAGCAGGCTCAGCACGTCCGTGCGGGAGGTGTCCTGGAGGTGCTGGGCGCACGAGCGCAGCAGCATCGTGGCCACGTCGATCTTGCGGTCCCGCAGCTCGGGGTGGGCGCCGTAGAGGTAGCCGCCGGCCAGGCGCGGCGACACGAAGGTCAGGTCGGCTGCGACCACGGAGCCGTCCAGGGTGAACTCCGTGACGACCGCGTCGCCGGTCTCCGCCATGAGGGCGACCGAGCGCGTCAGGTGCTCGGCGAAGCGCGGCTTGACGTGCTCGGTCGTCACCTTGCGCTGCTGCCACTGGAGTTGGTGCAGCTCCAGCAGCCGGCGTACGGAGGGGCCGACCTCGGCCGCGGGCACGACCCGGCGTTCGATGCCCGCCGCGTCCAGCTTGCGCATCTTGGCGCGGGCCCGCTGCGCCCTGGGCCGCGGCAGCCGCTGCACCAGGTCGTCCATCGGCAGCGCGGGAAGTTCGAGGCACGCCGAGTCCGCGCAACGGCGCCGCGGCCCCGGCCAGTCGTCGTGCAGGGCCTCCACGGCACTGCCCGGCCGCACCTCGCGGAAGTCGATCACGGCGCCGGCCGCCAGCTTCCACAGGCCGGTGCGCAGGGCGTCGAGCGCGGGCCGGACCGGTCCGTCGGGGCCCTCCTCGACGAGGACGTCGCTGAAGTCGGAGATGCCGGTGCCGAGCGGCGTCAGGGTCGGGAAGGGGCGCAGCCGCCGCATCAGCGGGGCGGCCGCCACCAGCCGCCCGTCCTGGCGCACGAGCACGACGCGCAGCCGCCCCGTCCCGCCGTAGGAGAGCCACCACGAGTGGAGCCAGGCGTGGCTCTGGAACGGTGTCGCGGCCGCCGTCGACCGGTGCAGCCGGTTCCACTCCTCGCGCAGCGCGCCGAACCCGGCCGGGTCCGTGCACACCGTGACGGCGAGGCCGGGCGTGCCCGTCGGCATCAGGCGCCACCCCGCAGCCCGGCCGCGGTGGCGGGGGCCGGGACGGTGGCCGCGGCCGGTCCGGCCTCACGGCGCGGGCGGACCAGCAGTGCGAGGCCGCCCAGCAGGCCGCCGGCGCAGGCGCCGACGAGCGTGGTCAGCGCGGCGGACGGCGACGACGGGTCGGTCGGCTTCACGGCCCGGGTGAAGCGCAGGAGTTCGACGTGGGTGTCGTCCTTGGTGTGGCCGGCGTTGACGGTGAGCGCGCGGGCCACGGCGTTGGCCATCTCCATGGCCTGGGCGGGCTCCTCCGCCGACGCCGAGATCGCGACCATGGGGGCGTCCGGCGACGTCTCGGCGCGCACCTGCGACTGCAGCGTCTTCACCGGGACGCCCGCCGCGACCTGGGCGTCGCTCAACACCGCGACCTGCGTGGCCACCCGGCTGTAGGCCTGGGCGAAGCCGAGCGCCGACATCGGGTCGGACTTCTCCGTCGGCACGGCGATCACATAGCTCGTCGCCGTGTACTCGGGCGTACTGACCGCGCCGTACACGCCGCCCGCCAGCGCACCGGCCACGATGCCCACGGGCAGCGGCCACCAGCGCGGCGGCTTCCTCCGGCCCGTGCCGGTCGCGGCGGAGGGCGCGCGGGCCACGGTCCTGTCCTGTGCGGCTTCGGTCATGACGTACTCACTCCTCGCGTCGGTGCGCGCAGGGCCGTCGCGTACACGTCGTGGTGCAGGGCGGCGCTGCGGGCGATGCTGTAGTGGAGGGCGGCCTGGGAAGGTGCTCTGCCGGTCGCCGGCTCATTACGGATTCTTCGGACTTCCCGGACGAACGAGGCAGGTTCGCACGGGACACGGACGGCGTCGGCCACCGTGCCCGAGGGCAGGTCGTCGAGCGCGGGGCAGCTGACGTGGAGCACGGGCAGTCCGCCGGCCTGCGCCTCCACCACGGCCAGACCGAACGCCTCGTCGACGGACGGCGAGCCGAGGACGTCCATCGCGGACATCAGCGCGGGCAGGTCGACCACGCCGTCGGACGGGTCCGCGGCCGTGTGCGGGCGCTCCCCGGCGAACACGACCCGGCCGGACACCCCGGCCCGGGCCGCCGCCGCACGCAGCGCCGCCTCCTGCGGCCCCGTGCCGACGAGCAGCAGCCGCACGTCGTCCGGCAGGTCGCGCAGGGCGTCGATCAGGACGTCGAACCGCTTGCCCGGCACCAGCCGCCCCACGCCGCCGACGACGAACGCGTCCGGCGGCAGGCCGAGTTCGCGGCGCACGGCGGCCCGGGCCCCGGCGTCGAAGGCGAAGCGGGAGACGTCGACGCCGTTCGGGACGACGTGCACGCGGTGCGGCGCCACGCCCCACCGGCGCAGCCGCTCGGCGACCGCGGGGGACACGGCGATCGTCGCCCGGCCCAGCTTCTCGCCCAGCAGGTACAGGGCGCGCACGCCGGAGGTCAGCGGGCGGCCCTCGATCTGGCCGTCGCCCAGCGAGTGCTCGGTGGCGACGACCGCCCGGACCCCGGCCGCCCGGGCGGCGATCCGGCCGTACAGACAGGCGCGGTAGAGGTGGGTGTGGACGACGTCGTACCGGCCGTCCCGCACGATCCGCACCAGCCGGGGCAGGGCCCGGCCGTCCCGGTTGCCCGCCATCCCGAGGTGGGCGACGCGCACCCCGTCGAGGCGCAGCCCGTCGGCGACCTGCCCCGGGTGGGTCAGGGTCACGACGTCGTGGGTACCCGGCAGATGGCGTACGAGCAGCCGCAGTTGCTGTTCCGCGCCTCCGGCGCCGAGGCCGGTGATGACGTGCAGCACCCTCACCGGGCGCCCTCCTCGACGTGCCAGGCGCGGCGCCGCACCCGGTGCACCCGGCGCTTGAGTTCGAGGCGCCACGGGGCGTCCCGCTGCCCGACGTACACACGAGGCATCGCGTACACGCTGGTCAGGGGGCCGGGCGAGATGGCGCAGCCGTAGCGGTAACCGGCTCGGCGGACGGCTTCCACGGTCGGCGGGTCGACGTGTCCGTACGGGTAGCAGAAGCCGTGCACGGGGCCGCCGGTGAGCTCCTCCAGCTGCGCCTTGCTGCGCTGGACCTCGGCCCGCCGCTCGTCGTCGTCCGCGTGGGTGAGGTCGACGTGCAGGAGGCCGTGCGAGCCGATCTCCATGCCGGCCGCCGCGGCCGCCCTGATGCCCTGCGCGGTCAGCAGCGGCTTGCGGGGGCCCTCGACGTCCCAGCCGTTCTCGCCGCCGAGCCGGCCCGACAGGACGAAGACCGTGGCGGAGCACTCGTAGTGCCTGAGCAGCGGCACCGCGTTCTCGACGAAGTCCCCGTACCCGTCGTCGAAGGTCAGCCCGACCAGGCCGCGCCCGGCGCCCCGGCTGCGCGCGTCGAGGAGCTCGGCGACGCTGACGCCGCGCAGCCCGCGCGAGCGCAGCCAGCGCAGCTGCTGCCCGAGGCGCTCCGGGGTGACGGTGACGTCGTACGGGTCGTCGGCGCAGTCGTCCACGGAGTGGTACATCGCCACCCACGGGGCACGTCCCGGCAGGAGTTCCCTGGTCCTGGGGCCGGGTGGTTCCTGGAGCGCTGTTTCAACGGGCATTGCGGAGCTTTCTGGTCGCGATGCGGACGGCGGGCAGGAATGCCTGGACGTTCAGGGCCCACAGGAGGAAGCCGAAGACACCTCCGATGACCAGGCACCCGGCGGCGAAGGACTCCAGCGGCCGGTCGATCCGGGCCACGCACAGCAGCCCGGCGGCGGTCGCGGCCACCGCCGCGAGCAGCGTCTTGCCGAGTTCGAGGAGCACTGCCGGGATCCGTACGGGCACGCTGCGCCGGTCCATCGCGGTCAGCAGCAGGACGGCGGTGAACGTGATGCCCAGCGCGTTGGCCGCGGCGATGCCGCCGACCCCCCAGGCGCCGACCGCCCAGGTGCCCGCGCCGGCCGTGAGCGTCATGCCCGCGGCCATCGAGGCGACCGGGTACCAGGTGGGGCGTCCGGCGGAGAAGTAGGAGCGGACGAGGGCGCCGACGAGACAGTGGCCGAGCAGCCCCAGCGAGTAGACGCGCATGATGGCCGCGGTGGCGGCGGTGTCCTCGCCGGTGAACGCTCCACGCTGGAAGAGCAGTTGGACGATCTGCGGGGCGCAGGCGAAGACCACGGCGGCGCCGAACAGGACGATGCAGGCGGCGAGCGCCACGTCGCGCTCGACCCGGTCACGGGCGCGCTCGGTGTCGCCGCGCGCCAGCGCCTTGGCCACCACCGGGAAGGTGACGGTGCACAGCATGAGGGAGAGCACCATCGGCAACTGCGCGACCTTCTGCGCGTAGTTGAGGTGGGAGATGGCCCCGGACGGCAGCGAGGAGGCGAGGAAGCGCTCGATGAAGACCTGCGCCTGCCGGCACAGCGCGAAGAGCAGCACCGTCGCGATCAGCGCCAGGTCCATCGACTGCCGCTTGGCCGCCTTCGCGTCCTTCCCGCCGGCCACGGCCCCGTGGGCGGCGCTCGTCAGCCGGCGGCGCAGGGACGGGGCCTGGACGAGCACCATCAGACAGCCGCCGACGGCCACCCCCGCCGCCGCGGCGCGCACGCCCCAGCGGTCGGCCAGGATCAGCAGGGTGCCGATGATGCCCGTGTTGTACGCGACGTAGATGGCGGCCGGGGCGAGATAGCTGCTGTGGGCGCGCAGGGCGGCACTGCAGTACCCGGCGAGCCCGAACGTCAGGACGCAGGTCGCGGTCAACCGGGTGCAGTCGACGGCGAGTTGCGGATCGGGCAGGCCGGGCGCGAGCAGCGCGACCAGCTGCGGCGCCCCGATCATCAGCAGCACGGCGCAGGCCAGGAAGGCGAGGGTGAGCCGGGGCAGGGAGCTGGCCACCAGCGCCCGCACCGGGTCCTGGTCCCGCAGCTCAGGGACGCCGCGCGCGGCGATCGCGGCGCTGAACGCGGGCACGAGCATGAACGCGAGGCCGTCCTCGATGAGCAGGGTCGACGCCACTTCGGGCACGGTCCACGCCACCAGGAAGGCGTCCGTCTCGCTGCCGGCCCCGAAGAGGTGCGCCAGGGCCTGGTCACGGCCGAGGCCGAGCAGGGACCCGGCGGCGGAGAGCACGGCGGTGAGCAGCGCGGCGCGGGCCAGGAACGTACTGGACGAGCCGTCGCCCTTGTCACCGCTCTTGTCGGTGCCGCCCGGCGCCGGCTGCTGGGCCGGCAGCGCGGGCGAGAGCAGGGTCTCGTCCCCGTCCGCGGGAAGCGTGGGCTTCATCGCTCGCCCGCCGACCCGGCCACGGCCGCCGGGGCCAGCGCCCACCAGGCGGCCAGGCCGAACACGACGCCGGTGAGCACCGTGGACGGGCCGCCGATGTCCGCGTAGACGAAGTCGATCATCTGCCAGGTGAGCAGCCCGCAGGCGAGGAGCGCGCAGTCGAGGCCGCGCTTCCCGCGGTGCGCCGTGCCGAGCCGCCGTACGCCGCACACCAGCAGCGCGGCCCAGGCGCCCGCGATGGCGCACAGGCTCAGCAGGCCCTGCTCGCTGAGGACCAGGAGGTACATGTTGTGCGGCGACAGCAGCGGCTGTCTGCGGAACGCGGCTCCGGCGCCGGCCACGTCACTGCCCGCGGAGAGGGCGATCGAGGCGTGGCTGTCGCGGTAGGCGGGGAAGTTCTTCAGCCCCACCCCGGTGGCCGGGTGTTCCTCCCACATGTCGATCGCCGCCGCCCACATCGTGTACCGGTCGGTGACCGACTGGTCCGGGGCGGCGGTGACCTGCGTGATGCTGCTCAGCCGCTCCTGGAGCATCGACGAGCCCACGCCGAACCCGCCGACGAGGACGACGGCCGCGGCGGCCCCCACGGCGAGCAGCTTGACGGCCCTGCGCAGTCCGGCGAGGACGATCTGCAGCACGCAGACGACGGCCGTGGCGATCCAGGCGCCGCGGCTGAAGGAGAGCGCCAGCGGCACCGCGAGACCGAGCGCGCAGACCAGCGCGACCGTCCGGGTGCGGGGCGTCCCGCCGCCGCCGAGGGCCAGGGCGACGGCGCAGACCAGGCCGTACGCGACCACGGTGGACATGCCCATCACGTCCGTGGCGCCGAAGGTGCCGACGGCCCGGATGTCCTCCCCCGCGTACGAGGCGCCGGTGCCGGTCAGGTACTGGTAGACGCCGATCGAGCCCTGCCACAGGCCGAGCCCGACCAGCGACCAGCCGACCAGCCGGAAGTCGCCGCGGTCGCGGACGAGCAGCAGTACGGCGGCGGGCACCAGGACGAGGACCTGGTAGTAACGCACCATCCCCCCGACGGCGTTGGCCGGTGAGTCGGCGCCGAGCGCGGCCACGGCGACCGCGACGACGGGCAGCCCGAGCACGACGAGCGCGGTGCGGGTCAGGGGGCGCTGCCGCAGGCGCACGGCACGGACCGCGCAGAAGAGCACGACCAGGCCGGAGACGGCGTCGGCGGGGGTGCCGCCGCTGCCCTCACCGGCGCCCGCGCCCAGGGGCACGCCGAGCATGGCGACCAGGAGGACGACCGGGAGCACGGGTCCGGCGCGCCGCACGGCCCGCCGGCCTGCCGCCACGGGGCTGGTGCGCAGTTCGGCGAGGGCAGGGGTGGCAGGGAGGACCGTCACGTCGTCAGCTTCCCGTCGGCCGGAAGAATTCGGTCGCGGTGCGCAGCAGGATGCTGATGTCCTGCCACAGCGACCAGTTGTCGATGTACGCGTTGTCGAACCGGCAGCGGTCCTCGATGGACGTGTCGCCGCGCAGCCCGTTGATCTGGGCGAGTCCGGTGATGCCGGACGGCATCCGGTGCCGCTCGTTGTAGCCGGGGTGGGTCTCGCTGAACTGCACGACGAAGTACGGGCGTTCGGGCCGCGGACCGACCAGGCTCATGTCGCCGCGGAAGACGTTCCACAGCTGGAGCAGCTCGTCGAGCGAGGTGCGGCGCAGGAAGCGGCAGAACCACGGCATGTGGTGCTCGTTGGCGACGCTCCAGCGCGTCGCGGACTCCATCGGGTCGGCCGGGCGGTGCGTGCGGAACTTCAGCAGGGTGAAGGGCCGCCCGTCCTTCCCGATCCGCTCCTGCCGGAAGACCACCCCGGGCCCCTCGCTGATCCGCAGCCACAGGGCGCAGGTCAGCAGCACCGGGCTCGCCGCCACCAGCAGCAGCGCGGAGACCGCCAGGTCGAGGGCGCGCTTGCCGGGATGCGGCGGGAAGGGCGGCCCCACGACCGGCCGGCAGCGGAACCCGGCCACGTGCCGGTCCGCCCCGCGGTACCGCGGCACGTACGCCGACGGCTCCGGATCCAACTCCCAGATCTCACAGTGCAGTTCGCTCAGACTGCGCAGCCAGGCACGGTGCCCGGGGGCGCTGGAGCTGCCCAGCACGATGGCCCGCCGCACCCCGTTCTGGATCACCGCGCGGCGCATGTCCGCCACGGTGGTCAGCACCGGCAGGGCGGGCGCCGCGTCGTTCGTGCGCTGCTGCTCCCCGCCGCCCTCACCGACGATGCCGACGAGCCTGACCCCGCTCGCCGGGTGCCGCTGCAGGGCGGCGGCGACGCGGGAGGCGGTCTGCTCCGGCCCCACCAGGAGGGTCGTGCACGGCCGCCGTACGAGGGCCACGCGCCGCCGCCAGTGGACGAGCGCCCGGCCCAGCAGGGTGAGGCCGACCTGGGCGGCGACGCCCGAGAGCACCACCGTCAGGGGGATCCGCTGCAGGACCGGCAGGCTCACCGACGCGGCCATGAGCACGCACCAGGCGGCCGCGGTCCGGCCGGCGACGGCGGGACAGTCGTCGAGCATGTACCGCTGGTCGGCGACCCGGTAGAGCCCGGCGTTCCGGTAGAGGGCGAGGACGAGGACGACGAACGCCGCGACCAGCAGGGGGTGGCGCTGGAGCGGGGTGAGGGCGACCGTGCCGAGCAGCGCGGCGGTGCAGTCCGTCGCGAGCAGCAGCGCGCGGGAGGAGTCGTCCTGGGCGGCGCCGCCGACCAGGGTGATCCGGGGGCTGTCCGCGGTCCGCTGCGCGACGACGGTGGCGGTGGAGGAGACGGTTCTTTCCTGGGTCACGTCGCGACCGGCTTCCTGTGCTCGATGGTCTCCAGCCCCAGAAGTTCGCCGTACACCTGCGCGACCGCCGCGGCGGTGTGCCGGACGTCGTGGTGCGCGTGCACGTGCCGGCGGGCGTCACGGCCCAGCGTGCGCAGGCCCTCGGCGTCGCTCAGCAGTCCGATCAGGGACCGGGCGAGGGCGGCGGGGTCGTCCGGCGGGGTCAGGCACCGGTCCGCCGCGCCGGCCGGCAGGCTCTCGCGGGCTCCGTCGACGTCCGTGACGAGCACCGGGCTTCCGCAGGCCATGGCCTCCAGCGGAGCAAGCGCTATGCCCTCCCACCGGGAGGGCATGACGACCAGATCCGCCGCTCGGTACCAGGGCGCCGGATCGTCGACGGCCCCGGCGAAGGTGACCGACGCGGGCGCCGCGGCCCGCAGCCGCTGGGTGTCGGGCCCGTCGCCCACCAGGACCAGGCGGGCCCGCGGCAGCTCCCTGAGCACCTCCGGCCACGCCTCGACGAGGACGTCCTGGCCCTTCTGGCGGCACAGGCGTCCCACGCACACGACGAGCGGGCCCGCCGGGGAGTCCGCCGCACGTACCGGGGCGGACGGGCCCTGCGGGCCGAAGCGGTCCAGGTCCACCCCGTTCGGGACGAGCCGCCACTGCGCCTCGATGCCGAGGCCCCGTCCGGTGTTCAGCTCGGCCCGGCTCACGCACAGCAGCCGGGAGGCCCAGCGCGCGCCGCGCCGTTCCCAGGTCCTGGCCAGGCGTGCCGCGGTCCCCTCGACGGCCTCGAAGGACCAGGCGTGCGGCTGGAAGACGGTGGGGATCCGGCCCCGGACCACGAGCCGGGCGACCAGTCCCGCCTTGGCGCTGTGGGCGTGGACGACGTCGGGACGGACCCGGGCCACCACCTCGGAGAGCCGCCGCCCCTCCCGGAGCACGCTCGGCCCCGGGGACCGGGAGGCCTCCCACGCCAGGACCTCGCAGCCGAGGGCGGCCAGGCGCCCCGGAAGGCTGCCGGCGGCGGGGCAGGCCACCACGACCTCCATCCCCGCCGCGCGCTGGCTGCGCACGAGGTCGGCCACCACGCGCGCCACTCCGCCATCGACCGGCTGCGTCACGTGGAGAACGCGCGGCGGCAAGGGTGCAGACGTCACAGGCATCGCCTCTTACTTGGCTGAACTGGGGGAAGCGGCGGAAGCGGCTAGGACCGGGCGTCGACGGCGCCGAAGAACACCCCGATCCAGGCCGGATCCCCGGTGGACACCAGCCGGAGGTCCAGCGCCCGGCCGCCGCGGGCCAGGGCCTTGCCGAGCGCGAACACGTCGGAGTCGTAGCCGAGGGTGTTCGCGTGCGCGGGGGTCCGCCGCGGCTGGTCGCCGGGCTGGCTGATGGTCGAGTTGAGGACGTCCGCGGCGGGATTGGCCCGGTCGGACAGCCGCACCGGCCCGCCCCGCCCGGTCGACACGGTCAGCGAGTCGCCGGTCCTGCCCCGGTCGCCGTTGTAGGCGACCAGGCCCGCGTAGCCGCTCGCGCCCTTGGCGACCGGGACCCGCACGCGGAGGTCCTTGCCGGGGTGCTCCCGCGTGAGGGCGTCGAATCCGTCGCGCAGGAAGAGGTGGCGCAGCGGCTCGGCCTTGTTCTCGTACGCGGCGACGAGCGTCCAGCCGCCCCAGGCGCCGGCCGCCGTACGGCCCATGGCGACGTTGAGCTGCGCCACGGTGTACGGGCCGGACCCGCTGGCCCGCACCAGGTCGGTGACGTCCGCCGAGGCCTGGTAGGCGTCGGCGCCCTGGGCGACCCGGTGCCCGACCACGGTGTCGGCCAGCACCTGCTTGTACGCGCCGCCGGGCTCCGCGATCAGCACGCGCCCGTTGTCCTTGGGCGGCTTCTGCTCGCCGACGCGGAGGTTGCCGCCCCAGTACAGCCGGGCGTAGGTCACGCGCGATCCGGCCGGGACGCGGATCTCCGCGCTGGAGGAGTTGTAGGTGTTCGGGTCGCGATCGATGTCCGTGTAGAACATGTCGAAATCGCCGTTGCTCGCCGTCGCGCCGGAGCGCGCCGCGGCACACCCGACCTTCTTGACGGAGTCGGCGCCCCGGCAGGTGATCGCCGCGTTCGCCGCGCGCACGAATCCGCCGTGCATCAGGGCGTCGTACCGCGTGGTGAACGGGATGCTGGGCTTCTCGGTCCCCGGCGCCGTCGCCATCGCCTGGCTGGACAGGGACACCGCCGCGAACGACAGCAGGCCCACCGTCACACGGCGCAGGAAACAGCCTTTCGAATTACGCACGGCCGGCTTCCCTTTCAGGAATGAGCAGACGCTCTGCAGCGCCAGGCAAGGAATTGAGATAATCACACTTACCTATCGGCTCCCCGCAGTGCATACCGCCCCGCACGGGGAGCAGCCAAGAGTAGCCGCCAGAAAGTGAGTTTCACTTGATACACGATGTGTGTTGGAGTTGTGAAATTCCGGCTGGCGTGGCGTCGACGCTCCGCGACGCACTTCAATGACCTAACGGGTATTCACCCGTTCGGAGCCGCAACCCCATGCACGGCCGCCGCGTTGCACCACGCGCCGGGCGTCTGTCCCGGCCCTCACGCAACGACCCAAGGAGCATGTTCATGTCGCGTACCGCGAAGGCATTCGTCTTCTCCGCCGTGGCCGCCGCCGCGATGGCCGGCACCGCCGGCGTCGCCGCCGCCGACAGTGGCGCGCAGGGTGCCGCCACCGACTCCCCCGGTGTCCTCTCGGGCAACGTCCTCCAGGTGCCCGTGCACGTGCCGGTCAACGTCTGCGGCAACACCGTCAACGTCATCGGTCTGCTGAACCCCGCCTTCGGCAACACCTGCGTCAACAGCTGACCGGCGCAGCCGACTCTTCCGCAGCCGCCCCTGGCACAGGGGCGGCTGTTCCTGTTTCCGCGGGAGGTCCGGGGCGCCCTTGCTCCGTATGGGGGTGGGCACCCCAGGGACGGCCGCAGGGGTCCTCACCTGGCACAACGGCAGGGAGGACGGGACCGGGCGAACACGGAGAGCGGTGGCTCGGTTGCAGGTCGTGTTGGTGCATCTCACGGTGAACACAAGCACCAACACGCCCTCGAAGGGGAAAAAACATGTCCGCTTTGCCCGTACGGCGCCTTGCGACCTCCGCTCTCTGCGCGTCCCTCCTGATCGGAGCGGCAGCTCCGGTGTTCGCCGCGGACTCCGCCGATGAGCGCGTCAGCCGCACGGTTGTGTCATCCGCTCCCGTACCCGACGCCAACGCGCTGCTGGGTCAGGTCAAGAGCCTGCACGACACCGGTGGCGTGCTGACGCCGGTCACCGACCTGCTCGACGCCGTCCTCAAGACGAAGGACGGCAAGCTCCCCGCCGAGGACGCCCAGAAGCACGCCGACGCGATCAAGACCGCGATCGACGCCGCGAAGGACGGGGCGGCCGCCACCGCACCCGTCCCGGACGCCGCCGAAGAGGCGGTGCCCGACGCCAAGGCGCCGCTCGACGTGAAGGGCGACGCCCTGACCGCGCTGCAGTCCGCCGTCGACGCCCTGGTGAAGGCGGCAACGGCGGGTGACGTCACCGCCGTGGCCACCCAGGCGCCGGTCGTCGTGACCGGACTGGTCAACTTCGTCGCCGCCACGCTGCTCAGCGGCACGCTGCCCGCCCCCAACCTGCCGGGCCTGCCCGCGCTGCCGCAGCTGCCCACGTCCAACCTGCCGTCCACCCCCACCCTCCCGCAGACCCCGGCCGTCCCCCAGACCCCGGCCCTGCCCCAGACCCCGGCCCTCCCGCAGACGCCGTCCCTGCCGCAGACGCCGTCCCTCCCGCAGGCGCCCCTCCCCTCCTAGCCCCTGCGCCAAAGAGCCCGCCGGGAGCAGCCGCACAGGCCGCTCCCGGCGGGCTCTCCGCATGCGCACGTAATTCATATGTACGCCGCGTTTCCGTCGGCGACGACGGTCGTTATGCGAGGAGAAGCGATACGCCGAGCATTTCTCAATGCTTCGGACGGTGAATGTTCCAGGCTGATGGCGAAATGCCATCGAAGAAAGGAAAAACAATGAAGGCTCTTAAGGCCGCTGCTGTTGTCGCCGGTTCCCTCGTGATTGCCGGTGCCGCCGCCCCCGCCTTTGCCTCGGACCTCACTCCGATGAGCCTGAACGGCGCCCTGGACACCATCACCAGCCAGCCGACGCTGGACGTCAAGCCGGTGGACACCAACCTCCTCGACCCGAAGAGCGACGGCCTGGTCGACACCGTCAAGGGTGCCGCCGACGGCCTGGACACGGGCGGCGCCGCCGAGGCGCCCGCCGGTCTGCTGGGCGGTCTTCCGCTCGCCAAGTAATCCCCGTTCCGCCCGCTGATCCGAATGGGCGAAGGGTTTATGAGGGTGTGTCTTTGAGGCTGTCCGTGCAGACGGCCCCATACGATCCGGGAAAACCCCCCTGAGGAAGGTCACTGAAATGAAGACTGCCAAGAAGGCCGCTCTCGTCCTTGCCGCCGCCGGTTTCGCCGCGGGTGCCGCTTCGGGTGCCGCTTTCGCCGACGGCGGTGCCAGCGCCGAGGGTGCCGCGGTGGAGTCCCCGGGCGTCGCCTCCGGCAACCTCGGTCAGCTCCCGGTGCACGTTCCGGTGAATGTCTCCGGCAACACGGTCAACGGCATCGCCGGCCTGAACCCGTCGTTCGGCAACACCGCCGTCAACGACTGATCGGGCAGCGGCGTTCAACGCGCTCGTCACGCCACGCATTCGAAGGCTGGTTCGGAATTCCGGTTCCTGAACCAGCCTTCGGCGTTTCACACCACACCATCGAGTATGACCCGTTCCGCCGACCGAGTGACAGTGCGGCGGCGCGCCGACGCCGTATCGCTAGGCTTCCTCGGTGACTTCAACGTCGAGTATTGACACCACGTTCCGGGCAGCCGATCTGGGAACTCTCGCCGTCATCGCATGGAGTGGGGAACACATCGGCGAGGAAGGCGACATGCCTTTCCTCCTCGCCTATTCCCTGGGAGATTCTCCGGCGGGCCCCGAGGCCGCGGAGGCGGCCGTGCTGGGGCTCCTGCGCAACAACGGCCTGACGATCGGCACGACCGTCCACGACGGCTCGCGGCATCCGAGCTTCCCGGTCTCCCTGCTCGTCGAGGCAGGCCAGGCCGTCGTCACGATGCCGCTGCTGAACGCCCAGTGCGCCGTGCCGCCCGAGTGGCTGGCGGCCGCCGAGGAGCGGGGCCACGCGTACTTCGTCTTCACCAGCCGGCCCTGGCCGGCGGCGACGCCCGGCCGGCCCGTCAGCGAGGACGAACTGGAGAGGTTCGCGGGCGACGAGGGGACCCTGACGGCCGCCGCCCACTGCCTTCTGCCGATCCGGCGCATTCGCTCGTGACGTCCGGCTCATGCGTCCGTGGTGCGGCGACGGGCCTGCCGCCACCGCACCACGGACGTCCGGGTCCGCGTGGGCCGGGTCAGCCGACCCCGACGCCCAGACCGAGCCCGAGCCCCAGGTCGAGGCCGCCGTGGTGGTGCCAGTGGTGCCAGCACTCCCAGTCGTCGCCGCAGGGGTGGGAGGCCGCGGACTGCGCGGGCGCCTGGGACGTGGCGGCCTGGGCCGTGCCGGTGAGGGGCAGGAGGGCGGCGACGGCGATCAGGGCCGTCACCGAGGCCCGCCGGGCGATCTGCTTCACGGGAGAAGTCCTAACTGTGTGCTTTCGGGACATAAGCGACGCTAGCGCCGCCCCTCACGCTTGTCGCGCCGAGCGTCACAGATCGATCACTCTCTGTGATCACGCCTGTTCGTAGTACCGAGGAGAGTCCAGTGAGCACCGACTACCGGCACGAAGCCGCCGCACGCCTCCGGCCTCCCGCGGGACGGCAGGACGAACGGACCGCGGACAGCGAGCCACCGGTCGAGCGGCTCACCGGCCTCGCGGTCCTGCTCGTCGTCACCGGGGCCGCCGGGCTGCTCGCCTCCTGGGTCATCACGCTCGACAAGTTCAAGCTGCTGGAAGACCCGAACTTCACCCCCGGATGCAGCCTGAACCCGGTGGTCTCCTGCGGAAACATCATGAAGAGCGCGCAGGCCGCCGTGTTCGGATTCCCCAATCCGATGCTGGGGCTCATCGCCTACGGGGTCGTGGTCTGCGTCGGCGCGAGCCTGCTGGCGGGCGCGCGGTTCCCCCGCTGGTACTGGCTCGGCTTCCAGGCCGGCTGCGCCTTCGGGGTCGGGTTCGTGACGTGGCTGCAGTTCCAGTCGCTGTACCGGATCAACTCGCTCTGCCTGTGGTGCTGTCTGGCCTGGGCGGCCACGATCCTCCTGTTCTGGTACCTGACCTCGTTCACCGTCCGCAGCGGCTTCCTCCCGGCGCCCCCGGCGGTGCGCGCCTTCTTCGCCGACTTCTCGTGGGTCCTGCCCACGCTGCACATCGGGGCGATCGGGATGCTCGTGCTGACGCGCTGGTGGGATTTCTGGACGAGCTGATCCGCCGCGTCCGCGGATTAGTCCCGCCGGGGGAATTCTGAACTGATGCCGCGCAAAGGGTCGTTACCCCTGATGCGTCATCGTCCTGAGATGAAGGGTCCATCCCCACAATGAGCATCAAGGTAAGAGGAACGATCGCGGTGCTGGCGGGTTGCCTCGCCGCCGCGGCAGGCTCCACCCCCGCCGTCGCGTCGGCGAACGTACCCGTCGAGGTACCCCTCGGCGGCGTGGAGAGCGCGCTGCACACGGACCTTCCCCGGCTCAGCACCGAGGCCCCCGTGCCGATCCCCGGGACGCCGGAAGGCCCTCGGTACGCGACGGACCACGTGCTGCCGCAGCAGCCGCTGCCCCGGCTCCCGCTCAGCAGTGAACTGCCCGCCACCGAGGCCGATCTGCCGCTGCCTCAGCTGCTCCCCTCGGACGACGTCGACCACCTCGGCCTGCGCACCGAGAGCTCCGGCGTACAGGCCCTCACGCCGGGGGCCTCCGTGAACCCGCCCCTCACCGGCCCCCGTCCGCACGCCTTCGGGCTGCCGCAGGTGACCGCCCCGCAGGCGGCCCTCGGCACCCCCGACGTGCAGGCGCAGCCCGGGGCCGACCTGGGACTCGGCTGACGCACCGGGTGGGCCGGCGAGCCACAGCCCGTCGTCCGGCCCACCCGGCTCCCGACGCTCCGTCACGTGACCGGGCTGCCAGACCTGCCGGAGGAGATGGTCGTGAATTCCCGCGTGTCCCTGACCTACCCGCGCCCCGCCGAGAGCGTCGCGGCGCCCGCAGCCACGGGCCGGGCACCGGACGGAAGACCACTGCTGACCCGGCGCAGCGCGGCCCTGATCCTGCTGGGCGCCGCCTCCACCACCGCCGCCGTCCTCCAGCTGAGCCCGTCCGGGACGGACGAGCCGGGTCCCGGCCCCGAGTCGTTCGACGAGACGTACCTGGGACGCCGCATCACCGGCGTCCGGTCGTCCGACGCGGCGGCGGGCGGTGTGCCCGCCTGGCAGGTCGCCGTCGACGGACGCCCGCTGCACCTCATGCGCCGGGCCGACGGCTCGTACCTCAGCATGGTCGATCACTACGCGTCGTACCCCACGCCGCTCGACGCGGCCCGCGGGGCCGTGGCGGAGCTCGGCGACCAGCAACTGCGGCCGCACGTCGGCGGGATGTGATCGGCGATGGTGCACACACGCCAGAACCAGAACACGTTCAGCAAGGCGCAGAAGAGGCGCTTCGTGGACGCCGTGCTCGCGCTCAAGCGCTCGGGCAGGTACGACGAGTTCGTCCGGACGCACATCGATTTCTACGTGGGCGACGGTGACGGCGCCTTACGCGTGGCGCACATGACCCCCTCGTTCTTCCCCTGGCACCGCAAGTTCCTGCTGGAGTTCGAGCGGGCGCTGCAGAAGAAGGACCCGGGCGTGACCGTCCCCTACTGGGACTGGACCGTGGACCGTACGCCCGCCGTGTCGCTGTGGGGCGAGGACTTCCTCGGGGGCAACGGCCGCCGCACCGACCACCAGGTGACGACCGGTCCCTTCGCCCGGCGGCACGGCAACTGGACCGTGACCGAGGCCGTGACCGACGGCGACTTCCTGATGCGGGACTTCGGCCGGCCGCAGGCGCCGGTCGACCTGCCGAGCAAGGCGGAACTCGCCGGCGCCATGGACGAGACGCAGTACGACGCGAAGCCGTGGAACTCGCTGTCGGCCGGCGGTTTCCGCAACAAGCTGGAGGGCTGGCCCACCCGCCGCGGCGACCGGACCTGGTTCAACCACAACCGGGTGCACCGCTGGGTGAGCGGGCACATGCTCGGCGCCGGATCGGTCAACGACCCCGTCTTCTGGCTCCACCACGCCTTCGTGGACCTGTGCTGGTCGCGGTGGCGGCGGCGCCATCCGGACGTCGATCCCTATCTGCCGCTGGAGCGGCCCGGGCTCGGCGACCCCCAGCACGACCGCGTGCTGGCCGCGGGCGACGACATGCCGCCCTGGAACATCCCGCTGCGCGACATGCTCGAACACACGTCGCTGTACCGGTACGAGTGAGTTCGCCCGCCCGCACGTGAACGACGGCCCCCGGCACGGTGTGCCGGGGGCCGTCGTCAGGGTTCAGCGCGGGGGACTCAGCCGCCGTAGCCGGCGTCGCCGCCGTCGCTGTTCACGCAGGTGTTGCCGAAGGCCGGGTTCAGCAGGCCGATGACGTCGACGGTGTTGCCGCAGACGTTGACCGGGACGTGAATGGGGGCCTGGGCCAGGTTGCCCGACAGCACGCCCGGCGAGTTGGCGGCTTCGCCCTGGGCGCCGGCGTCGGCCATGGCCAGACCGGCGCCGCTGAGCACCACAGCACCCGTGCCGAATGCGACAGCGGCTGCCTTCGCGATGCGAGACATCACGTTCTCCTTTTGCTTGGCAGGTGCGGCCGCGTAGTCGCAGCCGTCGGCCTGTTCAACGGCGCGGCCCGGCAGGCAGTCACGGCTTATGCAGGGATACATCCTGAAAAGGGTAGTAATTCAGTCCTCACGGGTGACGCTCAATTCGTTTCCTCGAAGACGGGGACCACCGTCTTCCCGTCGTACGCACCGCCCTGGCACACCTGCGAACCGCCCCCGGCGTCAGCGCCGTCGTCCCAGCGCATCACGCCGCCACCGACCTGGCATTCGGCGGGTGCCAGATAGTCCAGGTCGAAATGCGGCCGACGTACGAAGGCGAATCCCGGGTCGGAGCCGTCGGACGCCGGGCCCGCTCCCTCGACTTCCTTGACGCACCGATAGGCGTCGCCGCCACCGTAGACGCGGAAGGCCGGCACGCCGCCCGCCGCCCGGCACTCCGCCGCGGTCAGCAGCACCGGCGGCTCCTCGGTGTCGGCCGTCGCGTGCGGCGCGCAGAGCCAGGCGAGGGCCGCCGCACCGAGCAGGACCGCGCATCGCGTGAAGAACATCCTTGGCCTCGCCTTTCAAGAACCAGACGCCCGCACCGTCGTTTCCCAGGAGTACCAACCGGTACTTTCCGGGCTCGTCCAGGGCCTGTCTATGAGGAGAGCACACATGAAGGTGGTCTGTGCCGGCGGAGGGCCCGCGTCCCTGTACCTGGCCATCCTTCTGAAGCAGCAGGATGCCAGCCGGGACGTCT
Source organism: Streptomyces sp. KL116D (assembly GCF_030766975.1). Classification (NCBI taxonomy): domain Bacteria; kingdom Bacillati; phylum Actinomycetota; class Actinomycetes; order Kitasatosporales; family Streptomycetaceae; genus Streptomyces; species Streptomyces sp. KL116D. The sequence goes on from NZ_JASERH010000024.1 coordinate 36,049, forward strand.
CCGTCCACGAGAAGAACCCCGAGGGCGCCACGTACGGATGGGGCGTCACCTATTGGCCCGACATGCTCGACACGCTCAGGGCGCACGACGAGGTGTCCGCACGCGCCATCGAGGAACATTCGGTGCGCTGGAGCGACGGCGTCGCCCACGTCCGCGACCTGACCACCGTCCACCACGGCGACGAGGGATTCGCCATCGGCCGCCACCGACTGCTGAGGATCCTCGCGGAACGGGCCGGCGACCTGGGGGTCGACGTCCGGTACGGCCAAGCGCTGTCGCCCCAGGACCCGGCTCTGGAGGCCGACTTGGTCGTGGCGGGGGACGGCTCCCGGAGCCAGCTGCGCGACCGGCACGCGGAGCACTTCGGCACCCGGATCGTCTCGGGCCGCAACCGGTTCGTCTGGCTCGGCACGACGAAGGTCTTCCACTCCTTCACCTTCAGCTTCGTGGAGACCGACCACGGGTGGCTGTGGTGCTACGCGTACGGCTTCGACGGCACGCACAGCACCTGCATCGTCGAGTGCTCGCCCGACACCTGGACGGGGCTCGGCCTGGACGTCCTGGCGCAGGACGTCGCCCTGAAGCTGCTGGAGGGCCTCTTCGCCGGGCCGCTGGAGGGCCACCCGCTGATCGGCCGCACCGACGTCGACGGTCCGTCCCAGTGGCAGCAGTTCCCCACCGTCACCAACCGGGTCTGGTCGCACGGCAACCTGGTCCTGCTCGGCGACGCCGCCCACACCACGCACTACTCCATCGGCGCGGGCACCACCCTGGCGATGCAGGACGCGATGGCGCTGGCCAGGGCGCTGCGCGGACCGGCCCCGCTGCCGTCGGCGCTCGGCGAGTACGAGCGGGTCCGCCGGCGCGAACTGCTCCCGGTGCAGAGCGCGGCGCGGCACAGCGCGGGCTGGTACGAGAACCTGACGCGCTACATCGACCTGGAACCGCAGCAGATGTTCGCCCTGCTCGGCCAGCGCCACTCCCCGCTGCTCCCCTACGTGCCGCCGCAGCTGTACTACCGGGTGGACCGGGCGGTCGACCGGGCGCAGGCGCTGCGTTCGCTGAAGCGCTGGCTCGGACCCCGGATCGCGCGCATCCTGCAGAACAAATGAACCAGTGCTTACTCCGGCCGGTGCACTTCGTTGAGCACACCATGGAGAAGAAGAGAAACGACCCGACAGACCTGTCGCGTCCTGCTTCGGACACTCCGATCTACGAATCCGTGGTCCGCCTCTGGCGGGCCCACGGCAGGACGCTCCCGCGGCAGGCCAGGCCCAACCGGCCCGCCCGCGGCTGGGTTCGCGTGGACCGAAGCTGACGTCCGGCCGCACGGACACGCCCGCCGTCGGCCCAATTCGCCGTCCGAAGAGTCGGACAGCGCTCTGATAGGAGGGTCATATTCCCTCACCTATCAGGGAGAATCGATGCGTCTTCGCGCATTCGCAGCCGCCACGGTGCTGGCCGGTGCCTCTGTTCTGGGTTCCGCTGCCGTCGCCTCCGCGCTGGACGGACCCGACGGGGCCAGCGCGGCCGCGGTCGCCGAGCACAGCCCGGGCGTGCTCTCCGGCAACGTCGTCCAGATTCCGATCGACGTTCCGATCAACGCCTGCGGCAACTCGGTCAACGTGATCGGCCTGCTCAACCCGGCCTTCGGCAACACCTGCGTGAACGACTAGGTTTCACCGCTCCACGGGCCCCGGCCCGAAGAGCAGCGCCCGGACCGGCCGATGCCGGTCCGGGCGCTTCCTGCTCCGGTAGACCCTGTGGGACTCGAACCCACAACCAATGGATTAAAAGTCCACTGCTCTGCCAATTGAGCTAAGGGTCCACGCGCCGACTTAGGCCGACGCACCCCCGAGCATAGCCCGACAGCGCCGGGACACCGATCGGGTATCGGCATCCCGGAGTTTCGGGCGCGGGCCCGCGGGCTCAGCGCAGGAACCAGCGGCGGGCCGAGGCCAGCCACCAGATGCCCGCGAAGCCGAGGACCACGAGGACCGCGACGGGGGCGTAGTTGAACGTCTCCCAGGTGACCGGGGAGACCTGCGGCAGCATGAACAGGACCGTGATCACGGCCACCCACGTCACCGCGATCACCCCGACCACGCCGGACCAGCGGCCCAGGTGCCACGGCCCGCGCTCGAACGAGTCCCCCTTGCGCAGCCGCAGCAGCGTCGGGATGACGTAGGCGATGTAGAGGCCGATGACCGCGATGGACGTGACCGCCGTGTACGCCGTGACATTGATCAGGTACGGCAGGCCGAGGACCAGCGCGCCCGCCGCCGCCAGCCAGACCGCCGCGACCGGGGTCCTGGTGCGCGGGCTGACCGTGCGCCACACGCGCGAGAACGGGAGTGCGCCGTCGCGCGAGAAGGCGTAGATCATCCGGGAGTTGGCCGTCACCGAGGCCATGCCGCAGAACAGCTGCGCGCCGATGACCACCAGCAGGAGCAGCTTGCCCGCCGTGGCGCCGAGCGCGTCGAGCAGGATCTGCGCGGGCGGCGCGCCCGTCGGTGAGTCGAGCGCCCCGTCGTACGACTGGATCGCGAAGGTGAAGCCCAGCAGGAGGACGAAGCCCGCGATCCACGAGGTCCAGATGGAGCGCACGATGCCCTTCGGACCGGCCGTCGACGCGTCGTGGGTCTCCTCCGTCATGTGGGCGGAGGCGTCGTAGCCGGTGAACGTGTACTGGGCCATGAGCAGGCCGATGAGGACGACGTACAGGCCGCTGCCCCAGCCCGTGTTGTTCACGAACTCGCCGAAGACGAACGACGCCGACTGGTGGTGGTCCGGTACGAAGGCGAGCGCACCCACGATCACCGCCACGCCCAGCACGTGCCACCACACGCTGACGCTGTTGAGGAAGGCGACGATCCGCACGCCGAAGGTGTTGAGCAGGCCGTGCAGGACCAGGATCGCGGCGAACAGCAGGATCGTGCGGCCCGGCGTCACCTCGAAGTCGAACTGGAGGTTCAGGTACGCGCCCAGGAAGGACGCCGCCCCGAAGTCGATGCCGGCGGTCACGGCGACCTGGCCGAGCACGTTGAACCAGCCCGTGAACCACGCCCAGGCCGCCGCGCTGCGCTCCGGCGCGAGCCGGTGCGCCCAGAAGTAGAGGCCCGCCGACGTCGGGTACGCCGAGCAGATCTCGGCCATCGCCAGGCCCACGAAGAGCGTCATCAGGCCGACGCCGACCCAGCCCCAGGTGATCAGCACGGGACCGCCCGTGTTCATGCCGAACAGGTACATGGTCAGGCAGCCGGAGAGGACCGAGATGATCGTGAAGGAGACCGCGTAGTTGGAGAAGGCCGACATGCGGCGGGCGAGGACCTGCGTGTAGCCGAGCTGAGCGAGCCGTTCCTCGTCCGTACCCGCCGCCGCGGACGGCGGTTTCCGGTCAGTGGCTTCGTTCGCTTCACTTGTCATGCCCCCAGCGATTCCCTCGCCGGGGGCGCGCCATGCGGCCGGACTGCCGCCGGACTGCCGCCGCACGCGAAAGGGCCCGGGAGACGCGCAGTGCGTCTCCCGGGCCCTCAACTCAGCTGTGCGGATCAGCCGTTGCGCTTCCAGCGCGGCTTGTCGTCACGGCGACCGAAGGAACCGGAGCCCGAACCCGAGCCGGCGCCACGGTGGTCGTCGCGGCGGCCGTAGGGACGGTGGCCGCCGGAGGGACGGTCGTCGCGGCGGTCGCGGTTGAACGGACGGTCGCTGCCCCGGTGGCCCGACGGACGGTCGTCGCGGCGGAAGCCACCACGGTCGTTGTCACGACGCTCGAAGGAACGGCCACCACGGTCGTCGCGGTTGAAGCCACCACGGTCGCCACCGCGGTCGCCGTCACGACGGTCGTCGCGGCGGAAACCGCCACGGTCGTTGTCACGACGCTCGAAGGAACGGCCACCACGGTCGTCGCGGTTGAAGCCACCACGGTCGCCACCGCGGTCACGGTTGAAGCCACCGCGGTCGCCGCCGTCACGACGGTCGTCACGGCGGAAACCGCCACGGTCGTTGTCACGACGCTCGAAGGAACGGCCACCACGGTCGCCGTCCCGGCGGTCGTCGCGGCGGAAACCGCCACGGTCACGGTTGAAGCCACCGCGGTCGCCGTCACGGCGGTTGTCGCGACGCTCGAAGTTGCCCCGCTCGTCACGGCGCTGACGCGGCTCGTACGAGGACGAACGCTCGGCGCGCTCCGGCTGCGGCTCCGGCACCTCGGCAGCGGCCACGGCCTCGGCGGCGGCCTCCTGCGCGGCGGCGACGGCCGCGGCCACGCCCTCCTCGTCCTCGCCACGGTCACGGGCGGCGCGGGCGGTGAGGCGGTCGGCCTGCTCGCGCAGCTCGGCGGCGCGCCGGGTGGCGCGCTCCAGCTGCTTGGTCAGGCTGGTGACCTCGCGCTCGGCCTGCTGCGCGGCGTTGCCCGCGGACTCGGCCTCGACCTCGGTCATCGACCGGGCCCCGGTGATCTCCGCGACCTCCGGGTCGAAGGCGGCGCCGCCCTGGATGATGTGGCGGCCGGCGTCGACGCCCGCGTCCTCCATCAGGCGGAAGATCTGACGGCGCTGGTGCGGCAGCGACAGCGACACGACCGTGCCGGTGCGGCCGGCGCGCGCCGTGCGGCCCGCGCGGTGCAGGTAGTCCTTGTGGTCGCCGGCCGGGTCCACGTTCAGGACCAGGTCGATGCCGTCGACGTGGATGCCGCGGGCGGCGACGTCGGTGGCGACGAGCGCGTTGACGTAGCCGTCCTTGAAGTCGGCCAGCGTCCGGGTGCGGGCGCCCTGGGTCATGCCGCCGTGCAGCGCGTCGGCCTTCACACCGGCCTCGCGGAGCTGCTCGGCGATGCGGTCGGCACCCAGCTGCGTGCGGACGAAGATGATCGTGCGGCCCTTGCGGGAGGCGATCGCGGCCGTGACCGGCGCCTTGTCCTTCGGCTTCACGATGAGGATGTGGTGCGACATGGTCGTGACGGCGCCCTGGGCGGCGTCGACCTCGTGGCTGACCGGGTCGTTCAGGTAGCGCGTGACCAGGGTCTTGATCTCGTTCTCCATGGTGGCGGAGAAGAGCATGCGCTGGCCGCCGGCCGGGACCTGGTCCAGGAGCTCGGTGACCTCGGGCAGGAAGCCCAGGTCGGACATCTGGTCGGCCTCGTCGAGGACGGCGACCTCGATGTTGCTCAGGTCGCAGGCGCCGCGGTTGATGAGGTCGCGCAGACGGCCCGGGGTGGCGACGAGGATGTCGACGCCGCGCTCCAGCGCGTAGATCTGGTTGCCCATCGACGTACCGCCGCAGACGACCTTCATCTTCAGGCCGACCTGGTCGCCGTACGGCTGCAGCGCGTCCGCGACCTGCATCGCGAGCTCACGGGTCGGGGTGAGGATGACGGCGCGCGGCTTGTGCTTCTCGCTGCGGCCACCGGCCAGACGCGACAGCGTCGGCAGGCCGAACGAGAGGGTCTTGCCGGAGCCGGTGCGGCCACGGCCGAGGATGTCCTTGCCGGCCAGGGCGTCCGGGATGGTCGCGGCCTGGATCGGGAAGGGGGTGGTCACCCCGTTCTGCGCGAGCTTGCGGACGACGCCCTCGGGCAGACCCAGGTCGGCGAACGTGACGGTGGGCTCGTCGTTCTCGATGACGTCGTCGGCGTCGGTGTTCTCGACGTTCTCGACGATCTCGGTGTTCTCGGGGTTCTCGATGAGCTCGTCGGTCGTCTCGACGGCCTGGTCAGCGAGGTTCTCAGTGGAAATGGACATGCGAAATGCGAAACCTTCCGGAGTCTCGGCACGCGCCCGTCAACTCCGTGTAATTGCACATTCGCAAGTCGACCGCCTCAATGCGGTCCAGCCACGGCAAGGGAGAGTACGCGCCACGCGGCGCTCTCTTCAGCGGCGCCGGGCAAATGGGATCAAACGATCTACCACCATACGCACCCACTACCCCCCGAGGCAAACCCGATCCATGAGACCCGCCTCACAAGGCACCCGCCGGGGCGTCGCCTAGGCGGGATTCCCGGCCCGCGGCTCCGGCTCGCCCAGCATCTGCGGGGCGGCCTGCGGCTCGTGCGCGGACGACGACGGCTCGGCGGTCGTCGGGGACGGCGTGGGGGTCGGGGTGTCCGGCTCCTTCGTCGGGGCCGGGTCGGACGGCGTGCCGCGCGGCGTGCTCGGCCGGGCCGACGGCGCCGACCGGGACGGGGACACCGCGGCGGACGGCTCCGCACCGCGCGACGGGGACTCCGCTGCGGACGGCGAGGACGACGCCTCCGCCGGGTCGCCGGGGCTCGCGGACGCCTTTCCGGCCTGCGCCCCGACCTCGCGCCCGCCCTCGGAGACCACGGTCCCGCCGTCCGGCGCGGCGGCGCCGCTGCCCCGGTGCGCCGCGGAGTGCGACGGCGCCGGGTGGCCCCCGTCGTCGGCCACGCTCATGCACCCGGCCGCCGCGGCGACGGCCACCGTGGTCGCGGCCAGGCGTCCCAGTCGAAGGACACAGAGCGATACGGGCAGCTGGCGCACGGGCGAGCACCTCCGGGCATGTGACGGGGTCACCGTTCCCAACTCCCGTGCCCCGCAGGAGGACACGCGCCGCACAAAGCCCGCACAACCGCCACACGTCAGCCGTCGCGCCTCACCCGCCGCATCGCACGCGTGACGCCTCACCCGTAGCGCGTCACCCGTACCCGAGTGCGTGCAGCCGGGCGTCGTCGATCCCGAAGTGGTGGGCGATCTCGTGCACCACGGTGATCTCGGTCTCGGCCACCACGTCCTCGCGGGACGCGCACATCCGCAGCGTCGGCCCCCGGTAGACGGTGATCCGGTCCGGCAGGACGCCCGCGTACCACTCACCGCGGTCGGTGAGCGGCGTCCCCTCGTAGAGCCCGAGCAGCTCGGGATCGTCGGCGGGCGGCTCGTCCTCCACGAACACCGCGACGTTGTCCATCAGCCGCGTCAACTCGGGCGGAATCCGGTCGAGCGCCTCGGCCACCAGTTCCTCGAACTCCTCGCGCGTCATCTCCAGCACACGGCCATTGTCGGGTACGACCCCGCATATCCACCCGCCCACTTGGGCATACGGGAGCAATGGCCCGCTCGCCCGTCGCCGCGATACGCCTAGCACTCCACCGCATACAGGGCAGCCGCGTACGGGGCATCCGCTCCGCCCCGGCCGCCCTGCTGCGCCACCACCGCGCACGCCGCCCGCACCCCGTCCCGGAACTCGTCCACCCGCCCCACCCCTGGGGCCGCGCCCTCGGCCTGGTCTGCGTCGTCCTGCTCGGCGCCTGGCTCGGCCTCCTCGTCGTCGGCAGCGTCCGCGCCCCGGTCGGCCCGATGGACACCCGGATGACGCTGCGCCCCTCCCTCACGGGCGGCACCAAGATCAACGTCTCGCCGCTCGGCGCCCTGGAACTCCGCTCTCACACCGCCCCCATCCGCCTCGACGTGGACGTCGACCAGCTCGACCCGGACCGCTCCCAGGCCCTCGTCGACCACCCGGAGCGCCTCTCGGGACTCCAGGACGAGGTCGCCCGCGACGTCGAGCACGGCACCGCCGACCTGGCCGTCCGGTCCTGCGTCGCGGTCCTCTCCGGCGCGACGGCCCTCGGCCTCGCGGTCTACCGCCGCCCGCGCCGCGCCCTGGCGGCCGGCGGCCTGGCGCTCGCCCTGCTCGCGGCGTCGGGCGCGACGGCGTACGCGACCTGGAACCCGAAGTCGGTCCTGGAGCCGAAGTTCTCCGGACTCCTCTCCTCGGCCCCCTCCGTCGTCGGCAACGCCCGCTCGATCGTCACCGAATTCGACGTCTACCAGCAGGAGTTGGCCCGCCTGGTCACCAACGTCACCAAGCTCTACGACGTGACGTCCACGCTCCCCACGTACCAGCCGGACCCCTCGACGATCCGCGTCCTGCACGTCTCGGACATCCACCTCAACCCGGCGGCCTGGAAGATCATCGCGTCGCTCGTGGAGCAGTACAGGATCTCCGTGATCGTCGACACCGGCGACACCATGGACCACGGCTCGACCGCCGAGAACGCCTTCCTCGACCCGATCCAGGACCTGGGCGCCCCCTACGTCTGGATCCGCGGCAACCACGACTCGAAGGCGACCCAGCGCTACATCTCCCGGTTCAAGAACGTCCACGTCCTCGACGACGGCCGGGCCGCCACCGTCGCGGGCCTGCGCTTCGCCGGCTCCGGCGACCCGCAGTACACCCCCGACCGCTCGACCAAGGCCATGGGCGACCCGGCCGAACGCCTCACCGGCATCCGGCTCGCCTCCGCCCTCAACGACCAGCGCACGGCCGGCACCCCGGTCGACATCGCGCTCGCCCACAACCCGGTCGCGGCCCGCGAGACGGACGGCGCGGTGCCGCTGGTGCTCGCGGGGCACATCCACCACCAGGAGATGGAGGTGCTGCCGCTCGGCACGCGGCTGCGCATCGAGGGGTCGACGGGCGGCAGCGGGCTGCGCGCGGTGGACGACGAGCACCCCGACCCGGTCGAGGCGTCCGTCCTCTATCTGGACCGCACGACCAAGCGTCTGCAGGCCTGGGACGAGATCAGGCTCGGCGGTCTGGGCCTGACGAAGGCCGAGGTCAGCCGCCATCTGCCCAAGGAGAACCAGCCCGGGGCGACCTCGTCGGGCAGCCCTCCCGAAGAGAGCCCGTAAACCGTTTTGGCGATAGCTCCCCGCATCCCATATGCTTCTCACGTCCCCGACGCGCTGCGAAGCGCGCAGGCGGGCCGATAGCCCTCATCGTCTAGCGGCCTAGGACGCCGCCCTTTCAAGGCGGTAGCACGGGTTCGAATCCCGTTGGGGGCACGTAAGTCCGTGTGCGACACTGTTGCACGCAACAGCTTGGTCCTGTGGAGCAGTTTGGAGTGCTCGCCACCCTGTCAAGGTGGAGGCCGCGGGTTCAAATCCCGTCAGGACCGCTGAAGTTCCTCGTGAACTTCGTGGCTGGGTAGCTCAGTTGGTACGAGCGATCGCCTGAAAAGCGATAGGTCGCCGGTTCGATCCCGGCCCCAGCCACAGGAACTAGGCCCCGTCTTCGGACGGGGCCTGTTGCGTTTCCCGGGCTTCCTGGGTTCCCCGGCCTCACACCGCCGCGGCGTGCAGCGGCTGGGTGCCGCGGCCGCCCGGGTGCTTGTGGCGCCAGAACCAGAACAGGGCGCACGACACCAGCGCCCAGCCGCCGAGCACCAGGAACGGGAAGGCGTGCTGGTGGCCCTGGAAGTAGACCGCCGTGTGCTGCGCGTTGACCGAGGCGCCCGGCGGCAGCCACTGGCCGATGCGGCCGATGACCGTGGGGAGCAGCGGCGGGGCGACCGCGCCGCCCGAGGCCGGGTTGCCGAGCAGGACCAGCAGACCCCAGGTCGGGATCATCGCCCAGCGGTGGAAGAACGTGTTGAACATCGTGAAGACCATGCCGCAGCTGAACATCGTCAGCGCGAGGATCATCCAGGATTCAAAGAACGGCAGGTCGACCGCGCCGAGCCACCAGTCGGCGACCGCCGCGATCGCGAGACCGCCGAGCAGCGCGTAGCCGATCGTGAAGGCGATCCGCTCGGCCGGGTTCAGGCCGCGCGCGTGCACGCTCAGCTGGATCGCGCCGACGAAGCCGATGATCACGGCCGCGAGCGAGATGTAGAAGATCGTCAGGCCGCGCGGGTCACCGCTCTGCAGCGGGTGCAGGTCCTTGACGGTCACCGGGATGCCGGTCTCCTTGCTGACCGGTGGCGCCGCCTCCGTGAAGACCTGGGCGGCCGACACCCCGGAGGCGCTGGAGACGTCGAGGTCGACGTGGGCGCCGCCGTCCCGCACGTCGAGCACGGCGAAGATCCGCTGCTCGTCGATGGCCCGGCGGGCCTCCTCCCGGGTGTCGTAGTGCTTCAGGTCGAGCTGCGCGTCCAGCGCCTTCTCCATCGCCCCGACGAACGCGCTGCGCCGCGCGGCGTCCCGCTCGCCGGTCACGCCGGTCGGGATGTGGTGCGGCGTCGGGTTCGCCATGGAGTACGTGTACGAGGCCGCGAACAGGGCCGCCGCCGCGGCCAGGATGAACAGCAGCACGGTCGCCGGCAGGAACGGCGACTTCTTGAAGCCCGCCCACCGGTCGGCCCCGGTCGGCGGCCTGCCGTGCTCGCCGTGCGGCGGATGCGGGCGGGGCTGTTCCTCATCGGGCAACGGCGACATACCTGCACGTTAAAACACGCATAAGCCGCATACATCCTGACAAAGCTCCTGCCGGGCGTCTCCGCAGCCAAAACCGTTCGCCACGTCTTTCCCCGAGGTGAGATCCTGGAGCACGTATGTCTACGCAGCCTGCTCCCGCCGCCGATCGGATCGCCGCCGTAGCGCGGCGCGTCTCCGAGCTGTCCCTGCGCGACGCGCACCGCCTCGGCCGCAGGCTCGAAGGGGCCCGCAAGATCCGCAAGCCGGAGGCCAGGGCCGCCGTGCTCGCCGAGATCGACGCGGAGGCCGCGAAGGCGGAGGTCCGCACGACCGCCCGGCGCGAGCGCCGCGCGGCGCTCGACGTCACGTACCCCGAGCAGCTCCCGGTCAGCCAGAAGAAGGACGAGATCGCCGACGCGATCCGCGACCACCAGGTCGTGATCGTGGCCGGTGAGACCGGCTCCGGCAAGACGACGCAGATCCCGAAGATCTGTCTCGACCTCGGCCGGGGCGTGCGCGGCATGATCGGGCACACCCAGCCCCGCCGGATCGCGGCCCGCACGGTCGCCCAGCGCGTCGCCGACGAGCTGCACACGCCGCTCGGCGAAGCGGTCGGCTGGAAGGTCCGCTTCACGGACCAGGTCGACCAGGACGCGACGTTCGTGAAGCTGATGACGGACGGCATCCTGCTCGCCGAGATCCAGACGGACCGCGAGCTGCGCGCGTACGACACGATCATCATCGACGAGGCCCACGAGCGGTCCCTGAACATCGACTTCCTGCTGGGCTACCTGGCCCAGCTGCTGCCCAGGCGCCCCGACCTCAAGGTCGTCATCACCTCGGCGACCATCGACCCCGAGCGCTTCTCGCGGCACTTCGGGGACGCCCCGATCGTCGAGGTCAGCGGCCGCACGTACCCGGTGGAGGTGCGCTACCGCCCGCTCCTGGAAGAGGATGGCGACGACGCGGACCGCGACCAGATCACCGCGATCACGGACGCGGTCGAGGAGCTCCAGAAGGAAGGTCCGGGCGACGTCCTGGTCTTCCTCTCCGGCGAGCGGGAGATCCGTGACACCGCGGACGCGCTGGAGAAGAAGAAGTACCGGTTCACCGAGGTGCTGCCGCTGTACGCGCGGCTCTCGCACGCCGAGCAGCACCGGGTCTTCCAGCAGCACACGGGCAGACGCATCGTCCTGGCGACGAACGTGGCGGAGACCTCGCTGACCGTCCCCGGCATCAAGTACGTGATCGACCCGGGCACGGCCCGCATCTCGCGCTACTCGCACCGCACGAAGGTGCAGCGGCTGCCGATCGAGGCCATCAGCCAGGCCAGTGCCAACCAGCGCAAGGGCCGCTGCGGCCGTACGTCGGACGGCATCTGCATCCGCCTCTACTCCGAGGACGACTTCCTCGCCCGCCCGGAGTTCACGGACGCGGAGATCCTCCGGACGAACCTGGCGTCGGTCATCCTCCAGATGACGGCGGCCGGTCTCGGCGACATCGAGAAGTTCCCGTTCATCGACCCGCCGGACCACCGCAACATCCGCGACGGCGTCCAACTCCTCCAGGAACTGGGCGCGTTGGACCCGGCCGAGAAGGACGCGCGCAAGCGCCTGACCCAGCAGGGCCGCAAGCTCTCCCAGCTCCCGGTCGACCCGCGCCTGGCCCGCATGGTCCTGGAGGCCGACAAGAACGGCTGTGTGCGCGAGGTCATGGTGATCGCCGCCGCCCTGTCCATCCAGGACCCGCGCGAGCGCCCCTCCGACAAGCAGCAGCAGGCCGACCAGCAGCACGCCCGCTTCAAGGACGAGACCAGCGACTTCCTGGCGTTCCTGAACCTGTGGACCTACGTCCGCGAGCAGCAGCGCGAGCTCGGCTCGTCGGCCTTCCGCCGGATGTGCAAGCGCGAGTTCCTGAACTTCCTGCGCATCCGCGAATGGCAGGACATCTACACGCAGCTGCGCACGGTCGCCAAGCAGATGGGCATCCATCTGAACGAGGAGGACGCCCCCGGCGACTCCGTCCACGTCTCCCTCCTGTCCGGTCTGCTCTCGCACATCGGCATGAAGGACGTGAAGGAGTCCAAGGAGTCGCAGGCGAAGGACCCGAAGCAGGCCGGCCGCGACCGCGGCCGGAACGAGTACGTGGGCGCCCGCAACGCCAAGTTCGCGATCTTCCCCGGCTCGGCCCTCTTCAAGAAGCCGCCGCGCTTCGTGATGTCGGCGGAGCTGGTGGAGACCTCGCGGCTGTGGGCGCGGGTGAACGCGAAGATCGAGCCCGAGTGGGTCGAGCCGCTCGCCGAGCACCTCCTCAAGCGGACGTACAGCGAGCCGCACTGGGAGAAGGACCAGGCCGCCGTGATGGCGTACGAGAAGGTGACGCTGTACGGCGTCCCGATCGTCGCCCAGCGGAAGATCAACTACGGCCGCGTCGACCCGGAGGTCTCGCGCGAGCTGTTCATCAGGAACGCGCTGGTGGAGGGCGACTGGCGCACGCACCACAAGTTCTTCGCCGACAACCGCCGGCTCCTCACCGAGGTCGAGGAGCTGGAGCACCGGGCCAGGCGCCGCGACATCGTGGTGGACGACGACACCCTCTACGACTTCTACGACCAGCGGGTCCCCGAGCACGTCGTGTCCGGGGCCCACTTCGACTCCTGGTGGAAGCAGAAGAGGCGCGAGGAGCCCGAACTCCTCGACTTCGAGCGCTCCATGCTGATCCGGGAGTCGGCCGAGGCGGTCACCAAGGCCGACTATCCGGACAACTGGCGCCAGGGCGCGCTCAAGTTCCGCGTGACGTACCAGTTCGAGCCGGGCGCGGACGCGGACGGCGTGACCGTCCACATCCCGCTCCAGGTGCTGAACCAGGTCACGGACGAGGGCTTCGACTGGCAGATCCCGGGGCTCCGGGAGGACGTGGTCGTCGAGCTGATCCGGTCCCTGCCGAAGCCGATCCGGCGCAACTACGTGCCCGCACCGAACTTCGCGAAGGCGTTCCTGGACCGGGCCGTCCCGCTCCAGGAGCCGCTGCCGACGACCCTCGCCCGCGAGCTGCAGCGGATGGTCGGCGTCCCGGTCTCACCGGACGACTTCGACCTGGCCCGCGTACCCGAGCACTTGAAGATCACCTTCCGGATCGTCGACGAGCGGCGCCGCAAGCTCGCCGAGGACAAGGACCTGGAGGCGCTGAAGCTCCGGCTGAAGCCCAAGGCGCGGCAGGCCATCTCCAAGGCGGCCGCGGCGACGGCCGAGCGCGCGGGCGGCCCCTCGGTCGAGCGCTCGGGCCTCACGGACTGGTCGATCGGCACGCTGTCGAAGGTCTTCGAGACGCGCCGGGCGGGCCAGCCGGTCAAGGCGTACCCGGCGCTCGTCGACGACGGCGACACCGTGTCCGTCCGGCTCTTCGACACCGAGGCCGAGCAGGCCGAGGCGATGTGGAAGGGCACGCGCCGGCTCATCCTGCGCAATATCCCGGTCAATCCGGCCAAGTTCGCCTCGGACAAGCTGAACAACGCGGCGAAGCTCGCCCTGTCCGCGAACCCGCACGGCTCCGTGCAGGCCCTCTTCGACGACTGCGCGACGGCGGCCGCGGACAAGCTCATCGCGGACTTCGGCGGCCCGGTGTGGGACGAGGAGTCGTACCGGAAGCTCTACGAGAAGGTGCGCGCGGAGATCGTCGACACGACCGTGCACACGGTCGGCCAGGTCCAGCAGGTGCTGGCCGCGTGGCAGGCGTGCGAGCGCCGGCTGAAGTCGACGAAGAGCGTGGTGCTGCTCGCCAACCTCCAGGACGTCCGCAAGCAGTTGGACGCCCTGGTGCACCCCGGCTTCGTCACGGCCACCGGGCTGCGCCGGCTCGGCGACCTGATGCGCTACCTGGTGGCGGCCGACCGCCGGCTCCAGCAGATGCCCACCGGCGTCCAGCGGGACACGACCCGCATGGAGAAGGTCCACGAGATGCAGGACGAGTACGCGTGGCTGCTGGAGCAGCTGCCGCAGGGGCGGCCCGTGCCGCAGGAGGTGCGGGACATCCGCTGGATGATCGAGGAGCTGCGGGTCAGCTATTTTGCGCACGCGCTGGGCACCGCGTACCCCGTCTCGGACAAGCGGATCGTGAAGGCGATCGACGCCGCCGTGCCGTAACCGGCCGTGCGCCCAGAGTGAGTTCGACCGGATGGCCTGCGCTGCTGTAGAGTCCTTCTCGCAGCGCAGGAAGCAAGTAAGCGCCGCAAAACCTGGTCCTGTGGAGCAGTTTGGAGTGCTCGCCACCCTGTCAAGGTGGAGGCCGCGGGTTCAAATCCCGTCAGGACCGCAGTAAACGGAGAAGCCCCGCACCGTCACGGTGCGGGGCTTCTCTGCTTCCCGGAACCGTCCGGCGAAGGCCGCGCCCGCGACGGAGCCGCCGTCGGGCGCAGCGCATCCCGTCAGGACCGCAGTGGACGGAGGCCCGCACCGAAGGGTGCGGGCCTTCTTCGTGTGCCTTGACTCCGGCACACCCGCTCGGTACGCCAGAACCAGCACCCGGGGCAGGAGGCGTACGCATGACCGCACCGTCGCGACGGCACGAAACCCGAGCGCTGTTGCGCGCCCACCTCTCCGCCGCGTCCGGCTACCGGCACCTCACCCGGCACTGCCCGGTCTGCCACCGGCTCCTGCGGCTCGCCATGGATCCCGCCACGGAGGCCCTGGAGGACGCCCTGGAGGACCGCGAGAGCGCCCTGGAGGGAGGCGGGGACGAAAGTCCCCCGAAGGCATGACCAAAGCCGACCCACGGGGCCCCCAACTGATGGCAGCCTGAAGAGAGTCGGAGTCTCCTCGCAGACGCCCCCGCGTGCGGACCTCCTCTAGCGCAAGGGTGTCACCTGCAACAAGCTTCGGTGCGTGTGACGGGTGTCACCGAACGAGTTTTGGAAACACCGTTTCTTACACCCCCCCTACAACTCCTCAATTTAATATGTGCAATTGCACTACCCGCACAGCTGTCTGCCAGAGACCGACCAAGGTCCAACAAGGGCACCCACAGACCCCCGGCCGGCCCCGCCCAGCGCGCACAAAAAAGATCGCGCTGGACCCGGCGGAGTCCAGCGCGATCGACGACGCACCCGTGATGCAGTTGAGATGACGCTTCGGTGGGTTCTTCGTGAGAAGCGGTCCCGTTGGGGCGGGACCCGCGTCGTGTGGAGCTATGGGGTGGGCGCGGTACGGGTTGGGGGACCCGGAACGCCCGGTATTGCTGCGCTATGCGGTGCCTCAGGCCTCGCTGCGCTGCTGAGGGATACCCGCCAGCAGTGCGCGGACCTCGGCCTCGCGGTAACGGCGGTGCCCGCCGAGCGTTCGAATCGACGTGAGCTTGCCAGCCTTCGCCCAGCGCGTGACCGTCTTGGGGTCGACGCGGAACATCGTGGCGACCTCAGCGGGGGTCAGCAGCGGCTCGGCATCAGGGGTGCGAGCGGTCATGAGCGGCCTCCTCGGGAGAACCGAACCTTCTCGGTTCTTTCCTTTAAATTCTGCACCTTGACCCGCGTTGCCCGATATGGCGGACACGGGTCGAGTCGGTTATAGGACGAACGGCTTGTCCTCGGCACTACAACTACACCATCCGTCCAGCCGCGTCGGCCAAACCGATGGAATTGCCCTCCCAGGTGTTCATCAGCGACGGAAGCCGATGGACCATGCCATAGCGGACAGTCACGCCACAGTGACGATCAGTCACAGAGCGATCAGGAGTCGTCAGACCCCCCAGCGACAGTGCAATGCTGAGTAATCCATCCATGGTTGGACTTAGTTGGATGGATGGAGCCCTCCCCGGGCTCCTTGTCCTATTTTGGCACGAGGGGGGGTGTTGGGCGCAAGGGCCCAGTAAGTGCGGTCCGTCACGCTTGAGGCAAACGCCCGGATCAGGACGTAGGTCCCTAAGAACCGGACGAGCGCCGTCAGTTGGCGAACTGACGGTCCCGCACCGCACGCCAGCGTCGCACGAGTCGCGCGTACGCCTCTCCGGCGTCGCTCCCGTTCCCCGAGCGCAGCGCCGCGATGCCCTCGGCGACGTCCGCCGCCGAGTGGTCCTCGTCGAGGAGGCCGGCCGGCAGGGCGTGCACGAGCCCGCCGTAGTCGAGTTCGACGTACGAGCGCGGGTGGAACTCCTCCAGCCAGCGCCCTACGTCCACGAGGCCGTCGATCAGCGGCCCCTCGTCGATCGCGTCCCTGAGCGCCTTCAGCCCGCGCGCCACCCGCCGCCTGGCCTGCACCATGGGCGTCCGGTAGCGCAGGAACGGCCCGTCGTCGCCCTTGCGCTCGTACTCCCGCTCCTCGTCCGCGACCAGCACGAACCAGTTCAGCGGCACCTGCCACGTCGAGGTGCGGATCCAGGGCCGCGCGTCCGGGTTCCGCTCCAGCCAGCGCTCGTAGTCGTCGGCCGCCTGCCGGCGCACCACCGGGGGCAGCACGGCGTCCAGGAGCGGGGCGGGCAGCAGGCCCGGCAGCTCGTCCAGGGCCTGCCAGCCGCGCAGCCGGGTGCGCCACGGGCACACGCACAGCACCCCGTCGGCCTCGATCACGAACGCGTCGTCGCTCTCGTGCACCGGCACGGGGACCGGCGGCGTGGGCAGCAGATCGGACAGCGAACGGCGCAGCTCGTCCTGGTAGGAGGGACGCCTCCGCCGCTTCGCGTAGCGCTCCCAGTGGCCGCGCTCGGGCTGCGGGAAGGCTGCGAGGGGTTCGTAGACGCGCAGATACGCCGCGTACGGGACGGTCACCGACGACACCTTCGGCACGGCTGCTCCCTCCCCCGCCCGTCGGCCGGAAAACACTGCAAATCGTCGCACGGCAGGACGCGGCGGGATTCGACCGTACTTCCGGCGCCGGTCGACGCGAGAGAGTGATCCTCGGCACTGCGGCCATGGCGGGCGCGTCCAGGCTCTAATCTTCTGCCGCACGCACCAGACGGGCGTCCCGCCACCCGCACGGGATCCGCCCCAACCGCCGCTATGTACTTGGGAGTCACCACAGTGACCGATGTGACCGGCGATTCTGTCCGCACCTCAGACGTCCTGCACACCCTCTTCCACTCGGATCAGGGGGGCCACGAGCAGGTCGTCATCTGCCAGGACCGCGCCAGCGGCCTCAAGGCCGTCATCGCCCTCCACAGCACCGCCCTGGGCCCGGCCCTCGGCGGCACCCGCTTCTACCCGTACGCCTCCGAGGAGGAGGCCGTCGCCGACGCCCTGAACCTCGCGCGGGGCATGTCGTACAAGAACGCCATGGCCGGCCTCGACCACGGCGGCGGCAAGGCCGTCATCATCGGCGACCCGGCCGTCGTCAAGACCGAGCAACTGCTGCTCGCCTACGGCCGGTTCGTGGCCTCGCTCGGCGGGCGCTACGTGACGGCGTGCGACGTCGGCACGTACGTCGCCGACATGGACGTGGTGGCGCGCGAGTGCCGCTGGACCACCGGGCGCTCGCCCGAGAACGGCGGGGCGGGCGACTCCTCCGTGCTGACCGCCTTCGGCGTCTTCCAGGGCATGCGGGCCAGCGCCCAGCACCTGTGGGGCGACCCGACGCTGCGCGGCCGCAAGGTCGGCATCGCGGGCGTCGGCAAGGTCGGCCACCACCTCGTGGAGCACCTGCTCGCGGACGGGGCCGAGGTCGTCGTCACCGACGTCCGGGCGGAGTCGGTGCGGCGGATCACCGACCAGCACCCCGAGGTCGCCGTCGTGCCCGACACGGAGGCGCTGATCCGGGTGGAGGGTCTCGACATCTACGCCCCGTGCGCCCTCGGCGGCGCCCTGAACGACGACTCCGTTCCCGTTCTGACCGCGAAGGTGGTGTGCGGCGCGGCCAACAACCAGCTCGCGCACCCGGGCGTGGAGAAGGACCTCGCGGACCGCGGGATCCTGTACGCACCCGACTACGTGGTCAACGCGGGCGGGGTCATCCAGGTCGCCGACGAGCTGCACGGCTTCGACTTCGACCGGTGCAAGGAGAAGGCCGCGAAGATCTTCGACACCACGCTCGGAATCTTCGCTCGCGCAAAGGCGGATGGCATCCCGCCGGCCGCTGCGGCCGACCGGATCGCCGAGCAGCGCATCGCGGAGGCACGCTCGCGGCACTGATCGCGTCCAGGGCGAGACGAGAGTCACGCCCCTCGGCGGGTCGTCCGCCAAGAAGAGGTTAAAATCGCAGCTGACCAGCGAGGACGGGGCTCCTGGCTGGTCCTGCGCCCAGGCGCGTCCTGCGGGCGACGTACCGTATGGGCGTGGGCTCAGGTACCGTGGAAGCCCTACGGACCGGTCTCTCTGCGGAGAGTCCGTTCTAGATCATGAACGCGTGTCAAGACTCTGGGGCCGTCGAGCCCCGTATCCGAGGGGGTCGAGCCATGGGGCGCGGCCGGGCAAAGGCCAAGCAGACGAAGGTCGCCCGCCAGCTGAAGTACAGCAGCGGCGGGACTGACCTGTCGCGTCTGGCCAATGAGCTGGGCGCATCGACGTCGAATCCTGTATCGAATCAGCCGCCGAACGGCGAGCCTTTCGAGGACGACGACGAGGAAGACGACCCGTACGCCCGCTATGCGGATCTGTACGACGCCGACGAGGAAGACGAGGACTCAGACGAGTCCGGTCCGTCGTCCCAGCGCCGCGGCGCTTGACCTCGTAACACTTCCAGCGACACATAACTGCTGCACTTCACCCGGTCCGGGGTGGTCACACGCCGGACCGGGTTTTGTGCTGTTCTCACAAGGGCCCCGCGGGGACTACTTCGCGTAGTCCCCGGTGAGCTCGGCGCCCGTGGCGTGGTCGCCGCGGGCGGTGATCTCGCCGGCCACCCAGGACTCCACGCCGCGGTCGGCGAGGGTCGCGAGGGCGACGTCGACGGACTCCTGCGGCACGATCGCCATCATGCCGACGCCCATGTTCAGCGTCTTCTCGAGCTCCAGGCGCTCGACCGAGCCGGCCTTGCCGACGAGGTCGAAGATCGCGCCGGGGGCCCACGTGGAGCGGTCCACGGTGGCGTGCAGGCCGTCGGGGATCACACGGGCCAGGTTCGCCGCGAGACCGCCGCCGGTGATGTGGCTGTAGGCGTGGACCTGCGTGGTGCTGGTGAGCGACAGACAGTCCAGCGAGTAGATCTTGGTGGGCTCCAGGAGCTCCTCGCCCAGCGTGCGGCCCAGCTCGTCGACCTGCTGGTCGAGAGACATGCCCGCGCGGTCGAAAAGGACGTGGCGGACCAGCGAGTACCCGTTGGAGTGAAGACCCGACGACGCCATGGCGATCACCGCGTCACCCGTACGGATACGGTCCGGGCCCAGCAGGTCGTCGTACTCGACGACGCCCGTGCCGGCGCCCGCGACGTCGAAGTCGTCCGGGCCCAGCAGGCCCGGGTGCTCCGCCGTCTCGCCGCCGACCAGGGCGCAGCCGGCGAGCACACAGCCCTCGGCGATGCCCTTCACGATGGCGGCGACGCGCTCCGGGTGGACCTTGCCGACGCAGATGTAGTCGGTCATGAACAGCGGCTCGGCGCCGCACACGACGATGTCGTCCATGACCATCGCGACGAGGTCGTGGCCGATCGTGTCGTAGACGCCCAGCTGCCGGGCGATGTCGACCTTCGTGCCGACGCCGTCGGTCGCGGAGGCCAGGAGCGGACGCTCGTACTTCTTCAGGGCGGAGGCGTCGAAGAGGCCGGCGAAGCCGCCGAGGCCACCGAGGACCTCGGGGCGCTGCGTCTTCTTCACCCACTCCTTCATCAGCTCTACGGCGCGGTCGCCGGCTTCGATGTCGACGCCCGCGGACGCGTAGCTGGCACCAGTCTCAGACATTGCCTGGGATCTTTCGGGTTGGTGAATACGAGAACTAGGACGCCTACGGGCGACGGATCGCGTCGGCCGCAGCCGTGGCGGCGGGTCCCGCGGCCAGTTCCGTCTCCAGGAGCTGCTTGCCGAGCAGCTCGGGGTCGGGGAGGTCCATCGGGTACTCGCCGTCGAAGCAGGCGCGGCAGAGGTTCGGCTTGGCGATGGTGGTCGCCTCGATCATGCCGTCGATGGAGATGTACGAGAGGGAGTCCGCGCCCAGCGACGTGCCGATCTCCTCGACCGTCATGCCGTTGGCGATGAGCTCGGCGCGGGTCGCGAAGTCGATGCCGAAGAAGCAGGGCCACTTCACGGGCGGCGACGAGATCCGGATGTGGACCTCGGCCGCGCCCGCCTCGCGGAGCATGCGGACCAGGGCGCGCTGCGTGTTGCCGCGGACGATCGAGTCGTCGACGACCACGAGCTTCTTGCCCTTGATGACTTCCTTGAGGGGGTTCAGCTTCAGCCGGATGCCGAGCTGGCGGATCGTCTGGGACGGCTGGATGAAGGTGCGCCCGACGTAGGCGTTCTTCACCAGACCCGCGCCGAACGGGATGCCGGAGGCCTCCGCGTAACCGATCGCGGCCGGAGTGCCGGATTCCGGCGTCGCTATGACGAGGTCGGCCTCGACCGGAGCTTCCTTGGCGAGCTTGCGGCCCATCTCCACACGCGAGAGATAGACGTTCCGGCCCGCGATGTCCGTGTCGGGACGGGCCAGATAGACGTACTCGAAGACACAGCCCTTGGGCTTTGCTTCAGCGAAGCGAGAGGTGCGCAGGCCGTTCTCGTCGATGGCGACGAACTCGCCCGGCTCGATCTCGCGGACGTAGCTGGCACCGCAGATGTCGAGTGCGGCGGACTCGGAGGCGACCACCCAGCCGCGCTCCAGCCGGCCGAGGACCAGCGGGCGGATGCCCTGCGGGTCGCGGGCGGCGTACAGGGTGTGCTCGTCCATGAAGACCAGCGAGAAGGCGCCCTGGACCTGAGGCAGCACCTTGGCGGCCGCCTCTTCGATGGTCAGCGGCTTGCCGTCGTCGTCGACCTGGCCCGCGAGCAGCGCGGTGACGAGGTCGGTGTCGTTCGTGGCCGCCACCTGCGTGGCGCGGCCGTTCTCCTTGGGGAGTTCGGCGACCATCTCGGCGAGCTGCGCCGTGTTGACCAGGTTGCCGTTGTGGCCGAGCGCGATCGAGCCGTGCGCCGTGGCACGGAACGTCGGCTGGGCGTTCTCCCACACGGAGGCCCCGGTGGTCGAGTAGCGGGCGTGACCGACCGCGATATGACCTTGGAGCGAACCTAGGGAAGTCTCGTCGAAGACCTGGGACACGAGGCCCATGTCCTTGAAGACGAGGATCTGGGAGCCGTTGCTGACCGCGATTCCCGCGGATTCCTGACCCCGATGTTGGAGGGCGTAGAGCCCGAAGTACGTGAGCTTTGCGACCTCTTCGCCCGGAGCCCAGACACCGAAGACGCCACAAGCGTCCTGGGGGCCTTTCTCGCCGGGGAGCAGATCGTGATTGAGTCGACCGTCACCACGTGGCACGCCACCGAGTGTAGACGGGATCGACCACTGGTCCGAATTGGGGATACGGCCTCGTCACGTTGACGGACCCCGTCCGGACCCCCGTACGAACGGGCGGACGCGCGTAGCTCGGCCGTCGTCCGGCCGCACCGAGTGTGACGGAACTCGCTGCCGCGGGCCCGTGGCGGCGTCCGGAGTACGGACCGGGCGTTGACAGGTGTACGTCAGAGTCGGCAAGGTCCTCGATCATGCAGCCACTCCGTGACCGTGCGGTCACCCTTGTGGAGCGCCGCCACGTCGACCTGGTCCGTGTCGCGAGCGCGATCTGTCGTTGCGCCTGATCCCTGATCTCCCCCGGGCCGTGCCGGCTCCCTGACGCCGGCTCCGGCCGGCGCCCGTCCGTCCGGGATTCCTCTCCCCGGCCCGGGTCCTCCCCGTCACGGCCCCTGGCCGTTCCTCTCGCTCGCGCCGCGCCCCGCGCCCGGCGTGACCGAGCCGCGCATCGACACCCCGACACCCGGAGACCTCATGTCCCCGCACGCCTCCGACCTGTCCCGCCGCACCCTCGGCGGGGCCGCCGTCGCCGCTCTCGGCGTCGCCGCCACGACCTCGGGAACCGGAACCGCCCGGGCGGCCACCTCGCGCGAGACGCCCTTCCGGGCCGCGGCCGACCGCAGGTCACGACGGCCCAACATCCTGTTCATCCTGGGCGACGACCTGGGCTGGGCCGACCTCTCCTCGTACGGCGCCCCGCACATCAAGACCCCGAACCTGGACCGGCTCGCCCGGCAGGGCGTCCGGTTCACCGACGCCTACAGCGGCTCCGCGACCTGCTCGCCGACCCGGTTCAGCCTCTACACGGGCCGCTATCCCGGGCGGACGAAGGGCGGGCTCGCCGAGCCGATAGCCGACCGGTCCGTCGGGCTCGACCCGAACCATCCGACGCTCGCCTCGCTGCTGCGCGGCGCGGGCTACTCGACCGCGCTCATCGGCAAGTGGCACTGCGGCTACCTCCCGGACTACTCGCCGACCCGGTCCGGCTGGGACGAGTTCTTCGGGAACTTCGGCGGGGCCCTGGAGTACTACTCGAAGCTGGGGCTCGGCGGGGAGTACGACCTCTACGAGGGCGACGCCGAGTACAAGGACCTGCGGTACTACACGCGGATCCTGACCGAGCGGGCGAGCGCGTACGTGCGCCGGGACCACGGCGACAGGCCGTGGCTTCTCAACCTCAACTTCACCACCCCGCACTGGCCGTGGATCGCCGACGGCGACGAGGAGGCGAGCGCCGAGGTCGTCCGGCGGATCGAGGCCGGGGACCGGCGGGCCCTCTTCCACGACGACGGCGGCTCCGTCGAGAAGTACACGGAGATGGTGCAGGACCTGGACCGGTCGGTGGGGCAGGTGCTGAGGGCGCTGAAGGAGTCGGGGCAGGAGCAGGACACGCTCGTCTTCTTCGCCTCGGACAACGGCGGTGAGCGCTTCTCCTACAACTGGCCGCTGTCCGGCAACAAGGCGTCCTTGCAGGAGGGCGGCATCCGCGTCCCGACGATCGTGCGCTGGCCGGCCCGGCTGCGCGGCGGTCAGGTCAGCCACGAGCCCGTGTTCACGCCCGACTGGACGGCGACGCTCCTGGAGATCGGCGGGGCCAGGCCCGACCGGGCGCATCCGCTCGACGGCACCAGTCTCGCCGGGTACCTGCTGCGCGGCGAGGAGCTGCCGGCCGGGCGCGAGCTGTTCTGGCGGGTGCGCGGGGAGCGGGCGGTGCGGCGCGGGAAGTGGAAGTACTACCGCGGCAAGGGCGGCGCCGACCAGCTCTTCGACCTCTCGGCCGACCGGCGCGAGCAGGCGGACCGGGCGGCCGACGAGCCGGAGCTGCTGGCCGAGCTGAAGGCGGTGTGGGAGAGGACGGACGCGACGCTTCTCCCGTATCCGGGCTGACGGCCGACCCCACCGGGTGACCCTTTCGGCGTCCGCCCGGGCGTCCCGGCGGTGGGCCGTCGGCCGGTCGGCGTCAGCCGGTCGGCGTCAGCCGGTGGTGGCGGTGAGGCCGATGCCCGTGCCGTCGGGTGCGTTCAGGGTGAGGGCGTCGCCCTGGACGTCGTAGCTCGCCCTGCCTTCGAGGACGTTCCGCATCGTCTTCTCGACCTCCGCCGCCGCGCCGAAGCAGCCCATCTTGGTGCCGGCGAGCGGGCCGAAGGTGATGTGGCCGTCCGCGACCTTCGCCGCGGCGCGGGCGCTGTTGCAGCCGAGGCGGGCGCTGACGTGACCGTCCTTGCCGAAGACGAGCCCCGCCCTGCCCTGCGCCCCCTTCGGCACGGACTGCGCGACGTCGTCGCTGTAGACGGTCGTGAGCTGCCACTTCGTGCCGGTGAGCGGGGCGTCGCGGCGCTCGCCCTTGGTGAGGGTGACCGTGTCGCCGTTGGCGCGGGTGAGGGTGAGGCGGTCGTCGTCGCCCGCGGCCTTGACCGTGTTGCGGTCGGCGAGGGCGCGGGCGAGGGACTTCTCGAAGGCGCGCACCTTCTTGTCGGTGCACTGCATCATCGTGGTCGCGGACCTGCCCAGGTCGACGCTGTCGTCGGTGACCCGGGCCTCGGCGTCGAAGTGGTTGCAGCCGTAGTCGCCGCGGACGCGCTCGTCCGAGACGAACTCCAGGTACGCGCCGCCGGGCGCCCTGGTCGTCCGTCCGTCCACCGTCATGCTGTCCACGCTCCAGTGGACTCCGGTGACCGGGGCCCCGCCGACCTCGACGGTGCCGGGGGCCTTCTCGTTTCCGCAGGCCGTGACCGTGGCGAGGGCCGCCAGGGGCAGGGCTGCGACGACTGTGGATCGGGTGCCTCGGGTGCCGCGTCGCATGAACATGCCGATGGGACGGGACGGCCCCCTCGATCGGTTCCGTCCCGCCGCCCGCTTCACGCCATGATCGGCAACAGGGCCGCCAGGTCGGCCCGTTCGCCGCTGGCGCTGACCAGTGCGTCGTCGAGCGCCGACCGCCAGCCGGTGCGTCCCGTGGCCAGCCGGATCCAGGTCAGCGGGTCCGTCTCCACCACGTTCGGCGGGGTGCCCCGGGTATGCCGGGGGCCCTCGACGCACTGCACGACGGCGAACGGCGGGATCCGCACCTCGGTGGAGGCGCCGGGCGCCTTGACGGCGAGCGCGTCGGCGAGGAACCGGGTCGCCGCGGCCAGCAGCTGCCGCTCGACGGGCAGCGCGAGCTCGGGCAGCGCGTCGTTCAGGTCGTCGGTGTGGACGGCGAGTTCGACGGCGCGGGTGACGAGGACGTCGGTGAGGGTCATCGTCCCGACCCGGTGGGCGAGGGGCCGGGCGCCGTCGACGCCGGCGGGCAGGTACGTGTCGAGGCCCTCGGTGACCTCGGCGTACAGCTCGCTCAGCGGCGCGCTGTCCGCCAGCTCCTTCACACCGACGGCGACGGCCGGGGCGGCGGGCGCGGTCAGGGACGGATAGTCCATCAGCGCCAGGTCGGCCGCGGGCGGCGCGGGCTTGGCGAGGCCCCGCGGCACCATGCCGACGGCCATGGTGAAGTGCGCGGCGAGATCCCGCACCGTCCAGTCGCCGAGCCGGGTAGGCGCGGCGAGCTGCTCGGGCGTGAGGTCCTCGACGGCCTTGCGCACGGCGGCGAACTGGGCGATGACGGCGGTCCGGAGCTTCTCTGGATCGTAGGAGCGCGGGCGCTTCCTCGATGTCTTCGGCGAGGCCATGACCGCGACCCTACGCCCGCACGGCGAAGTCGCTCAGGCCTTTTTCGACCAGCGCGAACGCCCGCTCGGCGCGCTCGGCGGCGTCCGCCGCGACCGCGGCCGGGGCCTCCCCCGCCAGGATCCGCCGGTGGTGCTCGCTCATCAGCGCGCTCACCACGCCGGACAGCTGGGCCGCGGCGACGGCGGAGAGCAGTCCGTCGCCGGTCTCCTCGGTGAGCACCCGCGCTGCGGCCTGCTCGCCGCGCACCGACCACAGCAGGGCGCGGCGGGCCAACGCCGGGGTGCGGTTGATCAGTTGGATCAGCGCCAGCTCGTTGCCCTGTTCGCTCAGGCCGATCGACGGGTCCCGCTCGGCGATCTTGCGCAGCACCATCGCGCGGGTGGCGTCGACCGCGGAACTGCCGGGCGCGCGCTCCCCGATGGCCCGCGCGAGGTCCTCGACGTGCTCCTCCATGGGGCCCATCAGGAGGTCTTCCTTGGTCTTGAAGTAGTTGAAGACGGTCATCTTCGAGACCTCGGCGGCCTCCGCGATCTGCGCGACGGAGACCTGGTCGTAGCCGTGCTCGAGGAACAGGTCGACGGCCGTGCGCCACACCTTGATCGCCGTCTGCTTCTTCTTGCGCTCGCGCAGCCCGAGTCCGTCGTCAGCCATGCGGGCACTGTACCAAGATGAAGTTTGATCCCGGATGAATTATTGACCCAGTACATTTTCTCGGGCATGGTGAGGCGCATGCCTCCTTCCATGAGTGCGACCCAGCGCAAGATCGGCATGTTCGTCTGCCTGTTCACGATCGTCCTGGCCGTCCTGGATCTGCAGATCGTCTCGGCGGCGACGGTGCCGATCGTCCGCGACCTGGACCCCGTCCACGGAATCGACCAGTTCCCCTGGCTGATCAGCGCGTTCGCCCTCGCGTCGGCCGCGATGCTGCCGCTGTACGGCAAGCTCTGCGACACCCTCGGCGCCCAGCGCGTCTTCCTCGGCGCCGTCGCCACCTTCCTCCTCGGCTCCGCCCTGTGCGGCGCCGCACAGTCGATGACCTGGCTGATCGCGGCCCGCGCCGTGCAGGGTCTGGGCGGCGGCGGCCTGATGAGCATCACGATGGTGGTGATCGCCCACCTCAAGGACCCGGACGACGAGGCGGGCGGCGGCGGACGGTCCGGCGGCGGGCTCGGCGGCATCGTGGCGGGCGGCGGCATGGCGCTCGGCCCCTGGCTGGGCGGCATCCTCTCCGACCACGCCGGCTGGCGCTGGATCTTCTACGTGAACCTGCCGCTCGGCCTCGCCGTCCTCGCCGCCGGCGCCGTCGTCCTGAAGCTGCCGGACCACCCGGTGCGCCGCCCGCTCGACTGGGCGGGCGCGGGTCTGGCCGCCGCCTTCTCCACCGCGCTGCTGCTGGCCACGGACTGGGGCGGCAAGAAGTACGCCTGGTCGTCCCCGGAGATCATCGGCCTCCTGTGCGCGGCCGTGGCGGCACTCGCCCTGTTCCTGTGGCGCCAGAACCGCGCCACCGAACCCGTCCTCCCCCTCTCGCTCTTCCGCATCCCCGAACTGCGCTGGGGCTTCGTCGTGCAGGGCATCACCGGCGCCGCGATGATGTGCGCGATCTACTACGTCCTCGTCTACCTCCAGGTGGTGCGCGGCCTCAGCAGCTCCGCCGCCGGTCTGTTCCTGCTGCCGATGGCGGTCGGGATGACCGGGGTCGGGATCCTCGCGGGACGGCTCGGCTGGTCGGCCCGGACCTTCACGCTCACCGGCACCCTGACCATGACGGCGGTCTTCGTCCTCCTCGCGGCGACCGTCCGCCCGGACACCTCGCTGTGGCTGATCCGCGCCGAACTCCTGCTGGCCGGGGCCGGGTTCGGCCAGCTCGTCGGGCAGCTGATCCAGCTGGTGCAGGAGGCGGCGCCGCGACCCCTGCTCGGCGTGGCGACGACGAGCATCCGCTTCTTCCAGACCCTCGGCAACGCGCTGGGCGCGGCCCTCTTCGGCACCGTCCTGTTCCGCCTGTTCCACGGGGACGTGAACACGATCCCCACCCTCGGCGCCGCCCAGCACGCCGCGGCGGTACGGGACTTCGTGCACGCCACCGACATCGTGTTCTGGTGCGGGGCGGCGGTGATGCTCCTGGGGGCGGTGCTCGCGACACGGCTGCCGCGGCGGGGCGGGAATGCGGGTGGGAGTGGGCGCAAGGCCGGGACCGAGGTCGCCGTCAGTCGGCCGGTGACGCCGGTGACGCCGGTGACGGGCCGCCCGGTATTCGATGGGCCGTGAACGCCTCGCCGCCCTTGGGCACCCCGATGCCCCGCCAGCTGAACGGGATGCCCCGGGCGGTGTCCAGGTCCGGGCCGTCCATCAGGTGGAAGTGCAGATGCGGCTCGGTCGAGTTGCCCGAGTTGCCGCAGCGGCCGATGAGCTGGCCCGGCCGCACCCGGTCGCCCGCACGGACCGCGAGGCTGTCCCGCTGGACGTGGGCGTACACGGCATGGACACCGTCACCCAGATCGAGGACCACGTGGTTTCCCACCACGCGGCGGGCGCCCGCCAGTCCGCGCGACTCCCCCTCCACCAGCATCAGATAGGCGACGCCCAGCAGCGAGTTCCGGCTGAGGTGGTCGCGCTGGCCGTCCTCCGCGTGCACCACCGTGGCCTCGGCGACGGCGAGCAGCGGGGCGCCGAAGGCCGGGAAGCGGTGCGGGGCGCGGGCGACGGGCCACAGCGCGGCGAAGCCGGGGCGCCCGGTCCCCTCGGGCTCGGCCACGATGTCGATGGCATAGGTCTGGCCGTAGACGTGCGTGCCGTGGCTGGGCGTGCGGTCGGCCGGGCTGTTCACCGCGGACCAGCGCCCCTCGACCGGTGGCTCCACCTCGACCGGGGCCCGGTCGGCCGACCTGATGTGCCGGGCCGAGAGCCGGCCCGCGGCGATCGACACCGCCCAGGCGAGCGGCAGCGGCAGGAAGACCTGCCAGAGCGCCAGCGCGGAATCCTCGACGAGGTCGAGGACGACCAGCGCCAGGAAGGTGACGATGAGCAGCCGCTGGAGCAGCGGCAGCAGCGTGCGTACGGACATCGTGATTCCCCCAGCTCCGATAGCTCAGACCTGACTGTCATGTCAGGCGAGTCAGACGTGTCGGGCGGATCAGGCGGGCCGGGCCGTGGTCAGCGCCACCAGCAGTGGCACGACGCGTCCCGCCGGAACCTCGTAGCACCCCCGGCCCGCGGAGCGCAGCCACCCGGCAGCGGTCAACTGCCGCAGGTGGTGGTAGATCTGGCCGCTGGTCCCCACCTCGTCGAGCTCGGCGAGCTCCGTGGCGGAGGCACGCCCGCCGAGGATCTCCCTCAGCAGCCGCAGGCGCAGCCCATGGCCGAGCGCGGCGAACGCATCGGCCGCCTCCGTCCAGTCGGAGGTGAGCAGTTCATCGGTGAGTGCCGCGTACTGCCACTCGTACTCCCTGTCGTCGGGCAGTCGCACCGCACCGGTGAACAGCACGCCGCCACCGCGGACTTCGGCCAGCTGTTCCTTCAGGCCCGCCAGCGCCCAGAAGGTCCCCTGTGGGGCTTCCGGGGCCGAAGGCCCTGCCTCCAACGCATCGAGCCGCCGCTCCAGCTCGGCGACCCGGTGCTCCAGATCCGTCATGCATCGAGATTACGTAATTACGTAGAACTCATCAATCCCTCGTTCGAGGGACCCGAACACGACCTCGGACCCGGCCTCGGACGCAGCCGCGAGCGCGGCCCGGGACGCGCCCCCGGACACGACGAAGCCCCCGCCCGGATCCGGGCGGGGGCTTCGGGAAACCGCAAGGACTACGCCAGCAGCCCCGGAATCGTCCCCTCGTGCGCCTCGCGCAGCTCGCTCAGGGAGAGCGCGAACTCGCCCTGGACGTCCACCGCGTCGCCGTCGACGACACCGATGCGGGTCACGGGGAGGCCCCGGGCGCCGCACATGTCGTTGAAGCGGAGCTCCTCACTGCGCGGCACCGCCACGACAGCGCGGCCCGCCGACTCGGAGAACAGGAAGGTGAACGCGTCGAGGCCGTCCGGGACGACCAGGCGCGCGCCCTTGCCGCCGAGCAGCGCCGACTCGACCACGGCCTGGATCAGACCGCCGTCGGACAGGTCGTGCGCGGCGTCGATCATGCCGTCGCGGGACGCCGAGATCAGGATCTCGCCGAGCAGCCGCTCGCGCTCCAGGTCGACCTGCGGGGGCAGCCCGCCGAGGTGGTCGTGGACGACCTGCGACCAGGCCGAACCGCCGAACTCCTCCTTGGTGTCACCGAGCAGGTAGAGGAGCTGGCCCTCTTCCTGGAAGGCGACCGGGGTGCGCCGGGCGACGTCGTCGATGACGCCCAGGACCGCGACGACCGGGGTCGGGTGGATCGCCGCCTCGCCCGTCTGGTTGTAGAGCGAGACGTTGCCGCCGGTCACCGGGGTGCCCAGCTGGAGGCAGCCGTCGGCGAGACCGCGGATGGCCTCGGCGAACTGCCACATGACGGCCGGGTCCTCGGGCGAACCGAAGTTCAGGCAGTCGGAGACGGCGAGCGGCTTGGCACCGGTGGTGGCGACGTTGCGGTACGCCTCCGCCAGCGCGAGCTGCGCGCCCGTGTACGGATCGAGCTTCGCGAACCGGCCGTTGCCGTCGGTCGCGATGGCGACGCCGAGCCCGGTCTCCTCGTCGATGCGGATCATGCCCGAGTCCTCGGGCTGCGCCAGCACCGTGTTGCCCTGCACGAAGTGGTCGTACTGCGAGGTGATCCACTTCTTCGACGCCTGGTTCGGCGACGAGACCAGCGCGAGGACCTGGGCCTTCAGCTCGTCGCTCGACGAAGGCCGCGGCAGCTTGTTCGCGTCGTCGGCCTGCAGCGCGTCCTGCCACTCGGGGCGGGCGTAGGGGCGCTCGTAGACCGGGCCGTCGTGCGCGACCGTGCGCGGGTCGACGTCGACGATCTTCTCGCCGTGCCAGAAGATCTCCAGGCGGTCGCCGTCGGTCACCTCACCGATGACGGTGGCGATGACGTCCCACTTCTCGCAGATCTCCAGGAAGCGGTCGACCTTCGAGGGCTCGACCACGGCGCACATGCGCTCCTGCGACTCGCTCATGAGGATCTCCTCAGGAGAGAGCGTGGAGTCGCGCAGCGGTACGTCGTCCAGCTCGACGCGCATGCCGCCCGAGCCGTTCGACGCCAGCTCGGAAGTGGCGCAGGAGATGCCGGCCGCGCCGAGGTCCTGGATGCCGACGACGAGCTTCTCGGCGAAGGCCTCCAGGGTGCACTCGATGAGGAGCTTCTCCTGGAAGGGGTCACCGACCTGGACGGCCGGACGCTTCGACGGCTTGGCGTCGTCGAAGGTCTCGGAGGCCAGGATCGAGGCGCCGCCGATGCCGTCGCCGCCCGTGCGGGCGCCGTACATGATGACCTTGTTGCCCGCGCCGGACGCCTTCGCGAGGTGGATGTCCTCGTGCCGCATGACGCCGATGGCACCGGCGTTGACCAGCGGGTTGCCCTGGTAGCAGGCGTCGAAGACGAGCTCGCCGCCGATGTTCGGCAGGCCCAGGCAGTTGCCGTAGCCGCCGATGCCGGCCACGACGCCGGGCAGCACGCGCCGGGTGTCGGGGTGGTCGGCGGCGCCCATGCGCAGCGGGTCCACGACCGCGATCGGGCGGGCACCCATGGCGATGATGTCGCGCACGATGCCGCCCACGCCGGTGGCCGCGCCCTGGTAGGGCTCCACGTAGGAGGGGTGGTTGTGCGACTCCACCTTGAAGGTGACGGCATAACCCTGGCCCACGTCCACGACACCGGCGTTCTCACCGATGCCGACGAGCATGGCGTCGGACTGCGGGGCCTTCTCGCCGAACTGGCGCAGGTGCACCTTGGACGACTTGTAGGAGCAGTGCTCGGACCACATGACCGAGTACATGGCGAGCTCGGCGCCGGTCGGGCGGCGGCCGAGGATCTCCACGACCCGCTCGTACTCGTCCTTCTTCAGGCCGAGTTCGGCCCAGGGGAGCTCGACGTCGGGGGTCTTGCTCGCGTTCTCTACGGTGTCGAGGCTCATGAGGCGGCGACCAGCTTCTTGAGGATCGAGGTGAAGAAGGGGAGACCGTCGGTACGGCCGGTCCCGATGAGGGACTCGACGGCGTGCTCCGGGTGGGGCATCAGACCGACGACGTTGCCCGCCGCGTTCGTGATGCCCGCGATGTCACGGAGCGAGCCGTTCGGGTTGAAGTCCAGGTAGCGGAAGACGACGCGGCCCTCCGCCTCCAGCTGGTCGAGCGTGTACGAGTCGGCGACGTACCGCCCGTCCATGTTCTTCAGCGGGATGTGGATCTCCTGGCCGGCCTCGTAGTCGAGGGTCCAGGCCGTCTCCGTGTTCTCCACCCGCAGCTTCTGGTCGCGGCAGATGAAGTGGAGGTGGTCGTTGCCGAGCATCGCGCCGGGGAGCAGGTGGGCCTCGGTGAGGACCTGGAAGCCGTTGCAGATGCCGAGGACGGGGAGGCCCGCCTTCGCCTGGTCGATGAGCGTCTCCATGACCGGCGAGAAGCGCGAAATGGCGCCCGCGCGCAGGTAATCGCCGTAGGAGAAACCGCCGGGCAGGACGACCGCGTCGACCTGCTTCAGGTCCTTGTCCTTGTGCCAGAGGGCGACCGGCTCGGCACCGGCCAGCCGGATCGCGCGCTGGGTGTCCCGGTCGTCGAGGGAACCCGGAAAGGTGACGACGCCAATACGAGCGGTCACTTTTCGGCCCCCACCGCAGGCTCTACCGCTTCTTCCACCTTGACGGTGAAGTTCTCGATCACGGTGTTGGCGAGGAAGGTTTCGGCGAGCTCGTGGATACGCGCGAGCGCGGCGTCATCCACCGGCCCGTCCACTTCGAGCTCGAAACGCTTTCCCTGGCGGACGTCGGAGATGCCGTCGAAACCGAGGCGCGGCAGCGCACGCTGCACCGCCTGGCCCTGGGGGTCGAGGATCTCCGGCTTGAGCATGACGTCGACTACGACGCGTGCCACTGGCACTCCCGGTGTGTGGTGCTGAGCAGGTCCGTTCAGCGTACCTGCCCAAATCTTCTACTCGCGTAGACGGTAGGAAGCTACGAGAGCGGGATCACGTTCCGGCAACGACATGAGATCACCACGGAAAATTAAGGGAAAGACTCCGGATAACCATGACGGCGGACACGCGGAGGGTTTTAGCTGGTCTTCCCAGTGCATTGCCGGGCAGGGTAAAAAGGAAATGGCAGATACAGGCAGTCCGCCTGAACTCGAGCTGTGGCATTGCCCGAGCTTTGCCTGACAACAGCTGGACAGTCGACATCACCGCACGTCAAAGCGGGGTGCCGGACGAAGGGACCGATATTCGTGGCGCAGCGTGTCGTGGTCACTCTCTTTGACGACATCGACGGCGGAGAAGCGGCGGAAACGGTCGTCTTCGGTCTCGACGGCAAGTCGTACGAGATCGACCTGAATCAAGCCAATGCGAAGAAACTCCGCAAGGCCCTGGCCCCGTACCTGGAGGCCGGACGCAAGCAGTCCAGCAGGACCGGCAAGGCGTACAAGCTCACGGACCTGAGCCCGGACCCGGCCGCCGTGCGCGCCTGGGCCCGCTCGAACCACTTCGACGTGCCGCCGCGCGGACGCATCCCGAAGCGGGTCTACGAGGCGTTCGCCGAGGCCAACTGAGCCGGCGGCACCCGCCGTCAGGAGCCCCTCGGAACAACCGACTTGCGTTGCACCCCCGCCGGTCGGCTAGAGTCTGGAGCACGCCGAGGGGCGAGGCCGACAGGCCGAACCTCACGGAGTGACATGCGGGTGTAGTTCAGTAGTAGAACATCCCCCTTCCAGGGGGAAGGCGCAGTGTGCAATTCCTGTCACCCGCTCTGCATCGCGTACCGATCACCCATCTGGGTGCGGTAGGCTGGTGCTCGCGCCGATCGGTGAGAGCCGGTCGGAGGCAGTGCGAACGTAGCTCAGTTGGTAGAGCGCAACCTTGCCAAGGTTGAGGTCGCGAGTTCGAACCTCGTCGTTCGCTCCAGTTCGGGAAGCCCCGGATCCTTCAGGATCCGGGGCTTTTCGCATGTCCCGTTCTCCGCCCGCCCGTGGCCTTCTGACATTTGTCATGTGCGCCGATGACAGCGCGCACTGCCGACCGCCCCCGACGGGCGGAAGGCTGGACACATGACCAACAACGAGCGCGTGATCGATGTCACTGATCTGCGCCGCGTGTACGGGGACGGCACACGGGGTTCTTTCGAGGCGGTGCGCGGAGTGAGTTTCTCCGTGGGCCGCGGCGAGCTCTTCGCCCTGCTCGGCACGAACGGCGCGGGAAAGACCTCCACCGTCGAACTCCTCGAAGGACTCGCGGCGCCCGCCGGTGGCCGGGTCCGGGTGTTCGGGCACGACCCGTACACCGAGCGGGACCGGGTCAGGCCGCGGATCGGCGTGATGCTCCAGGAGGGCGGCTTCCCGTCCGAGCTGGCCGTCGCCGAGACCGCGCGGATGTGGGCCGACTGCACCAGCGGGGCGCGGCCGGTCGGCGAGGCCCTGGAGATGGTGGGCCTCGGCCATCGCGCCAAGGTCCGGGTGAAGCAGCTGTCCGGCGGCGAGAAGCGGCGGCTCGACCTGGCCCTGGCGCTCCTCGGCCGGCCCGAGGTGCTCTTCCTCGACGAGCCCACCACCGGGCTCGACGCCCAAGGACGCCAGGAGACCTGGGAGTTGGTGCGCCGGCTGCGCGCCGACGGCACCACCGTGCTGCTGACCACGCACTACCTGGAGGAGGCCGAGTCGCTCGCCGACCGGCTCGCGATCCTGCACGAGGGGCGGATCGCCGCCGAGGGGCGCGTCGACGAGGTCGTCGCCGCGCAGCCCTCGCACATCTCCTTCGAGCTGCCCGACGGCTACTTCGTGGGCGATCTGCCGCCGCTGGACCGGCTCGGGGTGAGCGGGCACGAGGTCACGGGGCGCACGGTCCGGCTGCGCACGGACGAACTCCAGCGGGCCGCGACCGGGCTGCTCGTGTGGGCGCGGGACACCGGCGTGGAGCTGCGCCGGCTCGACGTGCGGGGCGCCTCGCTGGAGGAGGCGTTCCTGCGGATCGCGCGGGACGCCAAGGGCACGGCCGACGAGCGGGAGAAGGCGATGGCGGTATGAGCACGGCGACGACGACCATCCGGTCGACCACCACCTCCGCGGGCCGGCTGCGGGCGCTCGGACGGGCCGAACTGACCCTGATCGGGCGGAGCAAGGGCGTCCTGTTCACGGCGCTGTTCGTACCGCTCGTGCTGCCCTTCAGCATCCGCGCGTCCACGGAACAGGTCGACCTCGACGGCACCGGACTGAGCATCGGCTCCATGGTGCTGGCCTCGTCGATCGGCTTCTCGCTGCTGTTCGCCGTGTACAGCGCCCTGGTCAGCGTCTACGCGTCCCGGCGCGAGGAGCTCGTCCTCAAGCGGCTGCGCACCGGGGAGCTGCGGGACGGCGAGATCCTCGCCGGGGCCGCGCTGCCGTCCGTCGCGCTCGGGCTGCTGCAGTGCGTCGTCCTGGCCGTGGCGTGCGCGGTCGCCCTCGACGCGGGCGCCCCTGACGCCCCGCAACTCGTCGTCCTGGGCGTCCTGCTGGGGACGGTGCTGTGCGTGGCGCTCGCCGCGCTCACCACCGTCTGGAGCCGCAGCGTGGAGAGCGCGCAGGTCGCGGCGATGCCGCTGCTGCTCGTCACGATGCTCGGCTCCGGCGCCTTCGTGCCGTTGGAGGTCATGCCGGACCGGCTGGCCGCCGTGTGCGAACTGCTGCCGCTGTCGCCGACGATCACCCTGGTGCGCGGCGGCTGGGCCGGGACGCTGTCCCTGGGCGACGCCACGCAGGCCCTGGTCACCGCGGTGGCCTGGATCGTCGTCGCGGTGTTTGCTGTACGACGGTGGTTCCGCTGGGAACCGCGGCACTGAGACGGGGGCCGGTTGTGGCGCGGAAGCGGTGGCGGGACCGCAGCAAGATCGAGCGGGTCGAGTGGCAGAACCGGGTGATGCTGCGCACCATCTGCTGGTTCTTCCTGGTGTCCTGGAGCATCTGGCCGCTGCTCGGCAACATCCGGCACAGCGGCGTCGCGTACGGCCTCAGCGCCGCGCTCATGGTGGTGCAGGTCCTCCAGTGCGCGGTCGCCGACCGGCACGTCCCGTCCGGGCTCGACCAGTACCTGGGACGCGGGCCCGTGCCGCGCGCCGAGCAGGCCGCGGCCCTCGGGCTCACCGCGGCGGCCCTCGCGCTGATCGCGGCGCTGATCGGCACCCAGGGCGTGGAGCACGGCCTGATCGCGCTGCCGCTGCTGTTCACACCGATGCCGTTCGGACTGTCGTACGCGCTGACGGCGCCGAGCCCGCGGCGGTTCCTGTCGCAGTGGGGTGCCGGGACGCTGGTCGTCCTCGGGGTGTTCGCGCTCGCCGGCTGCGACCTCGTCCACCTCGGGGTGTCCGCGGGCATCCTGGCGCTCACCGGACCGCTGTGCCTGCTCTGCTCCCGCTGCGGCGCCTGGAACCTGGCCGTGATGTGGGAGTCCGAGCACTCCCGCGAGGTCGAGGCACGGCTCGCCGTCGCCGAGGAGCGGCTGCGGTTCGGGCGCGACCTGCACGACGTCATGGGCCGCAACCTGGCCGTGGTGGCGCTGAAGAGCGAACTGGCGACGCAGCTCGCGCGGCGCGGAAGGACCGAGGACGCCGTCGCGCAGATGATCGAGGTGCAGCGGATCGCGCAGGAGTCGCAGAAGGAGGTGCGCGCCGTCGTACGGGGCTATCGCGAGGCCGACCTCGGGGTCGAACTCGCCGGTGCGCAGGGTGTGTTGAGCGCGGCCGGGATCGAGTGCACGGTGACCGGGTCACCGGCCGGACTCTCCGGCGAGGTGCAGTCGGCGCTCGGCTGGGTGGTGCGGGAGGCCACGACGAACGTGCTGCGGCACGGGGACGCGCGGCAGTGTTCGGTGAGACTGGAGACCGGGTCGGAGGGCGTGGTGCTGACGGTGGAGAACGACGGGGTCGCGGCGGACGCCGGGGCCGGCGGCGGGTCGGGGCTCGCGGGGCTGCGGGAGCGGCTCCACGAGGTGGGCGGGGAGCTGGAGGCCGGCGTGGTGCGGGCCGGGGTGTTCCGGGTCGTGGCCAGCGCGCCGGTGCGGGAGCGGGAGTCCGCCCGATGACGCTGCGCGTGCTGCTCGCCGACGACGAGCACCTGATCCGGGGCGCACTCGCCGCGCTGCTCGCCCTGGAGGACGACCTGGTCGTCGTCGCGGAGGCGGCCAGCGGGCCCGAGGCGCTGGCCATGGCGCGCGCCCACCGGCCCGATGTCGCCGTGCTCGACCTGCAGATGCCGGGCGCCGACGGTGTGAGTGTGGCCACAACCCTGCGCGGCGAACTGCCCGGCTGCCGGACCATGATCGTGACCAGCCACGGGCGTCCGGGACATCTGAAGAGGGCGCTGGCCGCGGGTGTGCGCGGCTTCGTCCCGAAGACGGTGAGCGCCCAGCGGCTCGCCGAGATCATCCGGACCGTGCACGCCGGAAACCGCTATGTGGACCCGGAGTTGGCGGCCGACGCGATCTCCGCCGGCGACTCCCCGCTGACCGAGCGCGAGGCCGAGGTGCTGGAGCTCGCCGCCGACGGGGCGCCCGTCGCGGAGATCGCCGAGCGGGCCGCGCTGTCGCAGGGGACCGTACGGAACTACCTCTCGTCGGCGGTCTCCAAGCTCGGCGCCGAGAACCGGCACGCGGCGGTGCGTCTCGCGCGTGAGCGAGGTTGGGTATAGTTGGCGTCGCGCTTCGGCCCACGGGCCGGGGAGCACAGCCTGCGAACGTAGCTCAGTTGGTAGAGCGCAACCTTGCCAAGGTTGAGGTCGCGAGTTCGAACCTCGTCGTTCGCTCCACGGAAGAAGGCCCCCGGTCCACGGACCGGGGGCCTTCTTCGTGTGCTCATGTGTCCGTGCGTCCTAGGCGTCCCAGCCCGTGCCGGTCAGCAGCTCGTACGCCTCGATGTACTTGGCGCGGGTCGCCGCGACGACCTCGTCCGGCAGGGCCGGCGGCGGCTGCTCGCTCGTGCGGTCCCAGCCGGAGGAGCCGGTCAGCCAGTCGCGCACGAACTGCTTGTCGTACGACGGCTGGGCGCGGCCCGGCTGCCACTGGTCGGCCGGCCAGAAGCGGGAGGAGTCCGGGGTCAGCACCTCGTCGGCGAGGATCAGCGTCCCGTCCTTGTCGAAGCCGAACTCGAACTTGGTGTCGGCCAGGATGATGCCGCGCTCCCGCGCGATGTCCCGGGCCCGGCTGTACACGGCGAGGGTGGCCTGGCGCAGCTGGGCGGCGGTGTCGGCGCCGACCTGGCGGGCCACCTCCTCGTAGCTCACGTTCTCGTCGTGCTCGCCGACCTCGGCCTTCGTGGCGGGCGTGAAGATCGGGGCGGGGAGCTCGGAGCCGTCCTCCAGGCCCTCGGGGAGGGCGAGGCCGCAGACCGTGCGCGACGCGTTGTACTCCAGGAGGCCGGAGCCGGTGAGGTAGCCGCGGGCCACGGCCTCGACCGGGACCATGTCCAGGCTCTTGCAGATGAGCGTGCGGCCCGCCCAGTCGGCGGGGGCGCCGGCCGGCAGGTCCTCGGAGATGACGTGGTTCGGGATCAGGTCCTGCAGCTGCTCGAACCACCACAGGGAGAGCTGGGTGAGGACCTTGCCCTTGTCCGGGATGAGGCTGGGCAGCACCCAGTCGTAGGCGGACATGCGGTCGGTGGCGACCATGACCAGGTCACCCGCCTCGTCCCGGTACAGGTCCCGCACCTTGCCGGTGTGGAGATGCACCAGGCCCGGCACCTGTACTGGCTCGGGCTTTTCGAC
Organism: Streptomyces sp. KL116D; assembly: GCF_030766975.1. Classification (NCBI taxonomy): domain Bacteria; kingdom Bacillati; phylum Actinomycetota; class Actinomycetes; order Kitasatosporales; family Streptomycetaceae; genus Streptomyces; species Streptomyces sp. KL116D. The sequence continues at coordinate 74,132 of NZ_JASERH010000024.1, forward strand.
GAATCCGGACACGGTTCCTCCCCGTGGTTCTGTACGAGTACCTCTGATTCTCCCGTACACGAGGATGGGTTTTGGCCATGGGTCCGGGCCGGGGCTGTGCTCTCAGTCTCGTTTGCAGATGCGGTCGAGGAGATTCGCCGTCGCCCGCTGGATACGGGGGTCGACGTGCCCGGGCCGGTCCAGGGCCGGGGACCAGGCGAACGTCCCGGACGCGAAGACCAGCGCGCCCGACGGCGCCCGGTACAGCGACGTCTCCTGGTGGCGGCGGACGTCCTCGCCGTCGCGGTACGGGGAGTGCGCCAGCAGGATGCGGTCCTCGTGGTCGGGGAGGGCGGTGCGCGGGAAGTAGCGGTCGGCTTCGCCGGCGACCATGCCGTCGATCTCGTCGCCCTCGTGCGCGCCGGTCGCCTCCCACAGCCAGTGCTCCGCGTTCCGCACGACCAAGGGGTGCGGCTCGGGGACCCGGCCCGCGTACTGGATGCCCATGAGCTGCTGCTCCGGCCGGTCGATCTCCCGCCACAGCGTCGCCTTGCCGGGGCCTCTGCGCTTGCGGCAGGTCAGCAGTCTGTCCGCGACCCCGGACGGGGACGGGCCCAACTCCACCTGCCAGTACATGGTGTTGGCGGAGAGGAAGACGAGCGAGGTGCCGCTCTCCCTGGCCAGCTCGGTCGTCCGGCGCATGTTCGCCGACCAGTACTCGTCGTGGCCGGGGAAGACCAGGCCGCGGTAGCGGGTCGGGTCGATGCGGCCCGCGTGCAGGTCGCGGGTGTCGGCGTACGCGAGGTCGTAGCCGTACCGCTCCGCCCAGCGGATGAAGTCGTAGGCGTGGCCGACGTGCAGGGGCAGGCCCGCGCCCGCGTACGGGCGGTCGAAGGAGACCGTGACCGCGGCCTCGCTCTCGCCGAGCAGCCGGCCCTCCTCGTCCCACGCGTGGTACAGGCTGGCGCCGGTGCGGCCGTCCTCCGGGTACAGGTTGTACGCCTGCCACGTGATGTCCGGCAGGAGGAGGAGCAGATCGGCGGGCTGGGTGTCGCGGACCGTGAACGGGACGTGCGAGCGGTATCCGTCGACGGTGGTCAGGACCGCCACGTACGCCCCGACGTTCCAGTACGACGGGATCTGGAGCCGCCATGACAACCACCAGTGGTGGCAGGAGACCGTGCGGTCCGCCGTCAGCGGCGGGGGCTGGACGATGCCGGACAGACGGGGGCTCGTGATGATCTTGCTGGCGCCGTCGCCGCCGTAGTGGCCGATGCGGTAGACGTCCACGGTGAACTGCTGGGGCGGGTCGACCGTGATGTGGAAGTCGATGGACTCGCCGGGGGCGGCCGCGCCGGTCGAGGTGAAGCCCTTGATCTGGCGGTGCACGTCGTCGGCGGTGCGGGGGCCGCTGGTGCGGGGGGTGGGGATCCGCGCGTCGCTCGTCGCGCCCGGCTGCGGGGCGTGGTCCACGTACCAGGGGACGACCTGGCCGGTGTCGTCGAAGTAGTGCTCGCTGCCGCGCAGCCAGGGCAGCGGGCCCTGTCCGAACGGGTCGTCGACCGCGTGTGCCATCGCGCCGGACTCCCAGCGGGGGGTGCGCGCGCGGGGCGGTGGCGCGGCGTCCTGCCGCGGCGTCCGCTCTTCCGGGTGCCCCGCCCTGTCCGGCCCCATGGCTGCTCCCCTCCCTCGCTCCCCCGAGCCCTCGTGCGCGGCTGTTGTGTCCGCGACCGGTCCCAGCACATCACATTACGCACGCACACCGTCACCGTTCGTCGCGAATTGACGTGAACGGAACTTGTGGATCCGGATGGCTCGGGGTCGGCGTAGGGTCGCCGGAGCCCCGTCACACGAGGCGTACGGGCTTCTCCGGGCGGATACCGAGGCGGGCCAGCCAGCCCTTGAGCGGCTCCGGGTCGCCGTCCTCCACCAGGCTCAGGACGCGAGGCGCGAGGTCCGAGGCCCGCTCGCCGCCGACGAGCAGCGACGGACCGTCCAGCCAGTCCAGGCCAGGGGCGGCGCCGGCCGTGTCCACCGCGGCGCAGCACACCATCGCGGTGACGTGGTCGGCCAGCAACTCCCGGCCGCTGCGCGGCGGTTGCAGCGGGAACAGGGGCAGCGCGCCCTCGTCCCACAGCGCTCCGTCCGGGCCCTGGCCCGCGGCGGGCACGGGGGGTGCGGGGCGCTCGCTCTCCTCCCGGGCCAGCTCGGCGCTGAGCCCGGCGGAGAGGGTGTCCACTTCGGGGCGGGGGGTGGGGGCGCCGAGGTCGTCGTCCAGGTCGTCGTCGAGGCCGTCGGTGAGTTCGTCGGTGAGGGTGCCGTCGAGTTCGCCGTCGAGGCCGTCGGTGAGGGTGCCGGCGCCGTCGGGACCGTCTTCCGTGGCGGCGTCGCGGGGCAGGTCAGGGGCGGGGGCCTCGGTGTCCGCGCCGGGCTCGGCGGATTCGACCGATTCGGCGGATGCAGAGGATGCAGGGGATGCAGGGGATGCAGGGGCCTCGATGGGTGTCGCGAGGTGGTCGAGGATCCGGGCGAGGGTGGGGCCGCCGGGGGCCGTGGCCGAGCCGCCCGTGCTGTGCACGCCCTGGGCGTCGAGCACCCGGTGCAGCCGCGCCGCGTCCATCCGCCACTTGCGGTCCACGACCTCGTCCGGGTACTCCTGCCAGTCCACCGGCGCCCAGTCGGGGCCCGATTCTGCGGGGCCGCCGTGGAAGAGGCGGGCGGCGAGCAGGGAGGCCGCCTCGTCGACCGTGCCGGGCTCTTCGAGCAGGTCACAGGCGGGGCGCTCGCCCAGTCGTGACGCGAAGGCGCCGTTCTGCGCGGCGAGGCGGTCGCGGCGGGACAGCTCGGTCAGTGCCGCGACCACGCCCGCGTCGAGCCGGGACGGCCAGCGGCCCATCCGCCAGGCGGGCAGCGCCACCCTGGTCAGCAGCCGGTCCCAGCCCGCGTAGGCGAGGCCGACCTGCTCCTGCGCGACGATCCTGAGTCCGTAGTCCACAGCCTGTGCACGCTCGGCGGCCGCCGCGGCGACCCCGCGCTCCATCTCGGCGGCATGCACCCGGCAGCCGCTCAGCATCACCCGGGCGACCCGGCCCACGCCGCCCAGGACGGTGCGGGTCAGCGGCCCGCGCCCGGGGGCGGCGGCCACCGCGACCGCCGCGTCCAGACCGCGGACGAAGCGCCGGGCCGCGGCTATGTCGGGGTGCGCCGAAGGGCCCGTACCGGCGACGACCGGGGCGAGGACGGCGCGCAGCTCGCCCACCCGCATCCACCACAGGAACGGGGAGCCGATGACCAGGACCGGGGCGACCGGGGCGGCGGACTTCCCGGCCCCGCCCTCCACGCCCTCCCCGCCGTCCTCGGCGGTGGGCCGCGGTGGGCCGTGCGCCGGGTGCGTGCGGTCCTCCAGCCAGCTGTCGCAGTCCGGGGTGAGGGCTATCGCCGACGGCGTCGGCACGTCGAGCCGGTCCGCCAGGTCGCGGACCAGGCGGTACAGATCGGGGGCCGTCTCCTCGGCGATCGCGACGGTCGGGCTGACGGCCGGGCGGGCCCGCGCGACGACGAGCCCGACGACCACGGCGGCGATCAGCACCACCACCGCGACCCCGCTCACGACCATGCGCGCGACGTCCCAGCCGCCACCCGTGAGGTGGCCGGTGGCGCCGCCCGCGAGCAGCACCACGGACACGGCCGCGGGCAGTAGTGCCAGCGCCGTCGCCCTGCCGCGGATGCGCAGCACGGCGAGGGCTCGGGAACGCGCTGTCCGCGCACCCGCCTCCGCACCCAAACCGGACACGATCGATGTCACCCCCTGCTGCCTGTGCCTCTTGCCCGGCCGGGGGCGGAAGCCCACGACAGGACACTGGTGGCGTTGCTCACTCCCCCACTGTGGCACCCGTCACTGACATCGCAATGCCGGTGGTCCGTCTGGTTCTGTCTCTGTACGAGACGGCGCCCGACGGGCGGAGGTTCAGCTTCATGGGTGCCCGAACTCCGTGCGCCGCACCCTAGTTGGGCTCCGGTGCATCGTCAGCCGGATGGGTCAGCGGTCACTCGATGGAATGGCTTTGGGCAAAGGTGGCTGACATGGAAGCGCCGGGCGGGAGAGGGTGACTCCCGCCCGGCGCCATGGTCCGGCTCGCCGCCGGTCAGCTCTCGGCGGCCGCCTTCGCGGCGATGTCCGTCCGGTACTGGGAGCCGTCCAGGCGGACGCGCGCCACGGCGGCGTACGCCCGCTCGCGGGCCTGCGTGAGATCGGTGCCGGTCGCCGTCACGGACAGCACGCGGCCGCCCGCGCTGAGGACCGGGCCGCTGTCGCCGTCCCGCTTCGTCCCGGCGTGCAGGACGTACGCGGACGGGGCATCCTGTGCGGCCACCTCGTCGAGCCCGGTGATCGGGTCGCCGGTGCGCGGGGTGCCCGGGTAGTTGTGGGAGGCGATGACGACGGTCACGGCCGCGTCGTCGCTCCAGCGCAGCGGTTCGAGGTCGGCCAGCGTGCCGTTCGCCGAGGCCAGCAGGACGCCGGCGAGCGGGGTCTGCAGACGGGCGAGGACGACCTGGGTCTCGGGGTCGCCGAAGCGGGCGTTGAACTCGATGACGCGGACGCCGCGGCTGGTGATCGCGAGTCCGGCGTAGAGCAGCCCGGAGAACGGGGTGCCGCGCTTCTTCATCTCGTCGACCGTGGGCTGCAGCACCGTGTCCAGGACCTCCTGGACCAGCTTGGGGTCGGCCCACGGCAGCGGCGAATAGGCGCCCATGCCGCCGGTGTTGGGGCCCTCGTCGCCGTCGAGCGCGCGCTTGAAGTCCTGGGCGGGCTGCAGCGGGACGACCGTCTCGCCGTCGGTGATCGCGAAGAGCGAGACCTCCGGACCGTCGAGGAACTCCTCGATGACGACGCGGTCGCAGGCGTACCCGTGGGCGCGCGCCTGCTCGACGTCGTCGGTCACGACGACGCCCTTGCCCGCGGCGAGACCGTCGTCCTTGACGACGTACGGGGCGCCGAACGCGTCGAGCGCCTCGTCGATCTCGGCGGGCGTCGTGCAGACGTAGGAGCGTGCCGTGGGGACGCCCGCGCCGGCCATGACGTCCTTGGCGAACGCCTTGGAGCCCTCCAGCTGGGCGGCCGCGCCGGACGGGCCGAAGACCGGGATGCCGGCGGCGCGGACGGCGTCGGAGACACCGGCGACCAGGGGGGCCTCCGGGCCCACCACGACGAGGTCGGCCTCCAGCTTCTGGGCGAGTGCCGCCACCGCGGCGCCGTCGAGGGCGTCGACGGCGTGCAGCTCGGCGACCTCGGCGATGCCTGCGTTGCCGGGGGCACAGTGCAGGGCGGAGACGTCGGGGTCGAGGGACATTGAGCGGCACAGGGCGTGTTCGCGGGCGCCGCTGCCGATGACGAGGACCTTCACGGGCGTCAGCCTATCCGCCGGTGCGGCGTGCTCTTGTACGGGCTTCCCAAGGTGGGGGTGGCGCGGGTTTGTGGGTTTCTCCAGGGGGTGGGGTTCGAGGGTGCGTGGGCGAGTGCGGGTGCGTCGTGGTTGCTCGCGCAGTTCCCCGCGCCCCTAAAAAGCCGACTGCGTCTGGCCGGCCAGGGTTTCGTCGCGGGCTGCCGCCCGGTGGGGCTTC
>NZ_JASERH010000025.1:0-10994 GCF_030766975.1 Streptomyces sp. KL116D
GGTGCGCGCGTACCGGCAGGCGCTCGCTGCGCGGCCCGCGCCCGAGTACGCCCTGGAACTGGGCGAGTTGTACGAGTCCCTGAAGCTCGGCGCGGACGCGCGCGCCCAGTACGACGCGCTGCGGGCGCGGGCCGCCGCGCAGGGGGCGCACGGGGTGGACGACGCGCTGGTGCTGGGCCGGTTCGAGGCGGACCACGGTGACCCGGAGTCGGCGGTGGCGCGGCTGCGCGCCGAGTGGCGGCGGGCGCCGAGCGTGGCGGTCGCCGATGCGCTGGGGTGGGCGTTGCACCGGGCCGGGGACGACGACGGGGCGATCGGGCTGCTGCGGCGGGCCACGGACCGGCAGAAGGGCGGTACGGTGCGGTCCGCTGTGGTCATGTACCACCGGGGTGAGGTCGAGCGGGAGCTGGGCCTGTACGGGGCCGCGCGGCGGCACCTCGGGGAGGCGCTGCGGATCAATCCGGCGTTCTCTCCGCTGTACGGGTCCGTTGCGCGGGAGGCGTTGGCGGCGCTCGGGGAGCCGCCGGAGGGCGGCCCCGAGCAGATGTGGCCCCCACAACCGAAGGCCCCACCACTCAAGCGGACCCCGCCGAAGCGCCGTTGATTCGTCGACGGCGGGCGGGCGCGGGCCCGGTGGGACGTCTCGCGCAGTTCCCCGCGCCCCTGAAACACCGACTGCGTCTGCCGGGTCGGGCTTTCATCGCGGACTACGGGCCTCGTCGTGGTTGCTCGCGCAGTTCCCCGCGCCCCTGAAAGGCATGCGCTTCGCGCAGCCTTCCCCCGGCGGGGAGATGCCGCACCGCAGGTGCGCATCTCAGGGGCGCGGGGAACTGCGCGAGCAACCACGACGAAGCCCGCGCTCGAGAACGCACCGCCACCCGGCAGACGCCCAGGGGCGCGGGGAACTGCGCGAGAAGCCCCACCGGCCCGCACCCGGTGGACGGACCCGATCGGCGGGGCCGGCCGTCAGACCAGGGCCGTTCCGATCAGGCCGTTGCGGGTGACCAGGGTGGCCAGATCCGGCTCGGAGAGGGCGTCCGTTCCGGCGGGACGCCTCGGCAGGACCATGTAGCGCGTCTCCGCGGACGAGTCCCACACGGTGACCTTCACACCCTCCGGCAGCGCCACCCCGAACTCCGCGAGAACCGCCAGCGGCTCCCGCACGACCCGCGACCGGTACGCCTCGCTCTTGTACCAGCCGGGCGAAGGACCGAGCAGCCGCAGCGGGTAGCAGGAGCAGAGCGTGCACACGATCACGTTGTGGACGGAGTCCGTGTTCTCGGCGACCCGCAGCCGCTGGTGCTGAACTCCTCCCGCCGCGAAGCCGAGTTCACCGACCGCGGCCGCCCCGTCCGCCAGCAGCCGCTCCTTGAACGCCGGATCGGTCCAGGCGCGGGCGACCACCTTCGCCCCGTTCACCGGCGACGCCCCGGCCAGGAACCCGTCGATGACCTCGTCGACGGTGTCGCCGCCGACGATGCCCCGCTCCTCCAACAGGCTCTCCAGGAGCCGCACCTGACGGGAGATCACCGCGTCGTCGTGGTCACCGGACATCGGCGTCGGCCTTCCTCAAGTAGCTCTCGGACAGGTCGAGGACGACGTCGTGGTCGCCCTCGCCCCACAGATCACGCGCCGCGAACCGCACCGCGTAGACCATCTCGACCGGCGCGTCGTCCCGGCCCTGCGAGCGGATGTCGGCGAGCGGCGCCCGCCCCTCCGGCTCGACGACGACGCCGAGCTTGCCGCGCGCGTACCGCGGCAGCCGGGTGTGGTGCGGCGGGTCGTGCCGGTAGGTGCGGACCACGTCACCGGGTGCGTACGCGAGTCGGTCAGGCATGGTCGAGCACCCCCGCCTCGATCACGCCCTTGCGTTCGAGGAGCGTGCGGATGGCGTGGAACCAGCGCTCGTAGTACGAGGCCGCCAGGTATGCGGCGGGCTCCATCGTCTCGATCGCGTCCCGGAACTCGTCCAGGTTGAAGACCTTCTTCACGAGCAGCGCGCGCTGGAGCGCGAAGACACGCGCCTCCCAGTCCGCGTGGAAGGGTTCGGCGTCATCGGTGGTGTCGATGGCGCCGAACCCGGTCATGCCGCCTACGTCGTTCATTCTGGCCATGCGGCCAGCTTAGGAGCGCGGATCAGAGATTTCCGCGCTTCTCCTGCTCCCGCTCGATCGCCTCGAACAGGGCCTTGAAGTTGCCCTTTCCGAAGCCCATGGAGCCGTGCCGCTCGATCATCTCGAAGAAGACGGTCGGCTTGTCCTGGACCGGCTTGGTGAAGATCTGCAGCAGGTAGCCGTCCTCGTCGCGGTCGACGAGGATCTTCAGCTCGCGCAGCGTCTCGACGGGGACGCGGGTCTCGCCCGCCCACTCGCCGAGGGTGTCGTAGTACGAGTCGGGGGTGTCCAGGAACTGGACTCCGGCCGCGCGCATGGCCCGTACCGACGCGACGATGTCGTTCGTGGCGAGCGCGATGTGCTGGACACCGGCGCCGCCGTAGAACTCCAGGTACTCGTCGATCTGGGACTTCTTCTTGGCGATGGCGGGCTCGTTGATCGGGAACTTGACCTTGAGGGTGCCGTCCGCGACCACCTTCGACATCAGCGCGGAGTACTCGGTCGCGATGTCGTCGCCCACGAACTCCTTCATGTTCGTGAAGCCCATGACCTTGTTGTAGAAGGCCACCCACTCGTTCATCTTGCCGAGTTCGACGTTGCCGACGCAGTGGTCGATGGCCTGGAAGGTGCGCTTGGCCGGCGGCTCGACGATCGGGTCGGCGGCGTCGAAGCCGGGCAGGTAGGGGCCGTCGTAGCCGGTGCGCTCGACGAGGGTGTGGCGGGTCTTGCCGTACGTGGCGATGGCGGCGCGCACGACGGTGCCGTGCTCGTCCTTCGTCTCGTAGGGCTCCTGGACGCCGCGGGCGCCGTGCTCGACGGCGTAGGCGTACGCGGCGCGCGCGTCCGGGACCTCGATGGCGAGGTCGACGACGCCGTCGCCGTGCGCCGCAACGTGCTCCTCCAGGAAGTGGCCCCAGTCGGTGGAGGCCTTGATGACGGAGGTGAACACGAAGCGGGCGGAGCCGTTGGTGAGGACGTAGGAGGCGGTCTCGCGGCTGCCGTTCTCCGGTCCGGAGTAGGCGACGAGCTTCATGCCGAAGGCCGTCGAGTAGTAGTGCGCGGCCTGCTTGGCGTTGCCGACGGCGAAGACGACCGCGTCCATCCCCTTGACCGGGAAGGGGTCGGCCTGCCGGGCGGTGTCGGGGGCACTTGCGGAGGACGAGTGTGTGGTCTGCGTCATGTCTGGAGGCTCCCGCCGTTCCACAAGGTGCGCAATAGTTTGCGTATTCACTGGGCAATCTGACCAGTGGCGGGTCCGTTTCTGCGGGCTCTGTGTACAGGATGACCATCTCGGAGGCGTGCATGGCGATCGATCATCTGGACGGGCGACTGATCCTGCTGCTCGCGCGGGAGCCGCGGATCGGCGTCCTGGAGATGTCGCGCCGTCTCGGCGTCGCGCGCGGCACCGTGCAGGCCCGCCTGGACCGGCTTACCTCGAACGGAGTCATCCGCGGCTTCGGCCCGCAGGTCGACCCGGCCGCGCTCGGCTATCCGGTCACCGCGTTCGCCACCCTGCAGATCCGGCAGGGCCAAGGTGCCGACGTCAGGGCCCATTTGGCGACCGTGCCCGAGGTCCTCGAACTGCACACGACGACCGGCAGCGGCGACATGCTGTGCCGGCTCGTGGCCCGCTCGAACGCGGATCTCCAACGTGTGATCGACCTGGTTGTCGGTTTTGATGGCATCGTCCGGGCTTCCACGGCGATCGTCATGGAAAATCCCGTTCCGCTGCGGATCATTCCGCTGGTGGAGCAGGCGTCGGGAGATTCCTGACGGCCCAGCGGAGCACCGCCCGGCAGCGAGGCGCGATGGACTTCCGGGACTGCGGTTGGGGTGGCCGATGAACTTCTGGGACTACCTGGTCAACCGGCACCAGCAGCTGCTCGCCGACGCCTACCAGCACGCCAGCGCGGTCTTCCAGTGCATGGTCGTCGCCACCCTCATCGGGATCGTCATCGCCGTGGTCACGTACCGCAGCGACTGGGCGGGCAACCTCGCGACGACGGCGACCTCCACCATCCTGACCATCCCGTCGCTCGCCATGATCGGTCTGCTCATCCCGATCGTCGGGCTCGGTGTCGCGCCGACCGTCATCTCCCTGACCCTGTACGGGCTGCTGCCGATCGTGCGCAACGCGATCGTGGGCCTGCGCGGCGTCGACCCCTCGCTGATCGACGCGGCGAAGGGCATCGGGATGTCGCGCGCGGCCCGGCTGTTCAAGGTGGAGCTGCCGCTCGCCTGGCCGCCGATCCTCACCGGCATCCGGGTCTCCACCCAGATGCTGATGGGCATCGCCGCCATCGCCGCGTACGCCTCGGGCCCCGGCCTCGGCAACGAGATCTTCCGCGGCATCGCCTCGCTGGGCAGCGCCAACGCGCTCAACCAGGTGCTCGCCGGCACCCTCGGCATCATCGTCCTCGCCCTGCTCTTCGACGCCGCGTACGTCCTCGTCGGACGCCTGACCATCCCGAGGGGGATCCGTGTCTGAATCCGCAACCGAGACGCAGGCGTCCGGGGCCAGCATCGAGCTGGAGAACCTCAGCAAGCGCTACCCGGGCTCGGCCGACCCGGCCGTGGACAGCGTCAACATGGAGATCAAGGCGGGCGAACTCATCATCTTCGTCGGCCCGTCGGGCTGCGGTAAGTCGACGACGCTGAAGATGATCAACCGGCTGATCGAGCCGACCGGCGGCCGGATCCGGATCGGCGGCGAGGACGTCACCGACATGGACCCGGTGAAGCTGCGCCGCAAGGTCGGCTACGCGATCCAGTCCTCCGGCCTCTTCCCGCACATGACGGTCGCGCAGAACATCGCGCTGGTGCCGAAGATGGTCGGCTGGTCCAAGTCGAAGATCAAGTCCCGGGTCGAGGAGATGCTCGACCTGGTCGGCCTCGACCCGGGCGAGTTCCACGGCCGCTATCCGCGCCAGCTCTCCGGCGGCCAGCAGCAACGCGTCGGCGTGGCACGGGCGTTGGCCGCCGACCCGCCCGTTCTCCTGATGGACGAGCCGTTCGGCGCGGTCGACCCGATCACCCGCGACCACCTCCAGGACGAGCTGATCCGGCTCCAGCACGAGCTGCACAAGACGATCGTCTTCGTCACGCACGACTTCGACGAGGCCATCAAGCTGGGCGACCGCATCGCCGTGCTGCGCGAGAAGTCGCACATCGCGCAGTTCGACACCCCGGAGGCGATCCTCACCAACCCGGCGGACGACTTCGTCTCCGGCTTCGTGGGCGCGGGCGCCGCCCTGAAGCGGCTCAACCTCACCCGCGTGCGCGACGTCGAGGTCACCGACTATCCGACGGTGCAGGTCGACGACCCGCTGCAGGACATCTTCAACAAGCTGCGGGCGGCCGGCACCAACGAGCTGCTGCTGCTCGACAAGCGCGGCCGCCCCTACAAGTGGCTGCGCCGCGGCGACCTGATGCGCGCCAAGGGCTCGCTGGCCCGCGCGGGCACCCTCGTGCACGACACCGTGACCTGGGACGCCACCCTGCGCGACGCCCTGGAGGCGGTGCTCACCGACAACGCGGGCCGGGTCGCGGTGACCGGGCGGCGCGGCGAGTACGAGGGCGTCGTCGACATGGAGACGCTGATGAACTCCGTGCACGAACTCCTGGAGGCGGACCGGCTGGAGGCCGTCGAGCACCAGCACGAGCTGGAGGAGCAGCGGTCCCTGCAGACGCAGCAGGAGCAGGAGGGCTCCCAGGCCGCCGACGGAGAGGCGAAGGCGTGAACAGCCCTGCCAAGAAGAGCGCACGCCCCGACGGGGAGCACGAGGTCAAGGGCCTCGCGTTCCGCGACGAGGGCGAGGGCGAGCAGGAGACGACGCCGCCGTCGTCGCCGGACCGGGAGCCGCGGCGCATCACCTGGCAGAAGCTGACGTTCCTGCCGGCGGTCCTCGTGGTGGTCCTGCTGATCACCTGGCTGTGGTTCCGCAACGCCGACCTCGACTCGATCTCCGAGAACGCGCTGTCGGGCGGCCAGGTGTGGAAGGCGCTGCGCCAGCACATCAGCCTGACCGTGATCTCCACGTTCTTCGTGCTGATCATCGCGATCCCGCTGGGCATCCTGCTGACGCGCAAGATGTTCCGCAAGGCCACCCCGTTCGCCCTGATGCTCGCCAACATGGGTCAGGCGACCCCGGCGATCGGCCTGCTGGCGCTGCTCGTCATCTGGCTCGGCATCGGCGAGAAGACCGCCCTGATCGGCATCATCATCTACGCGATCCTGCCGGTCCTCTCCAACACGATCGCGGGTCTGAAGGCCAACGACCCCACGCTCCTGGAGGCCGCGCGCGGCATCGGCATGTCGCCGGTGGGCGTGCTCACCAAGGTCGAACTCCCCCTCGCCGTCCCGCTGATCCTCGCCGGCGTGCGCACCGCGCTCGTCCTCAACGTCGGTACGGCCACCCTCGCCACGTTCGGCGGCGGTGGCGGGCTCGGCGTCCTGATCACCACCGGGATCACCAACCAGCGCATGCCGGTGCTGATGCTCGGCTCGATCCTGACGATCGCGCTCGCGCTGCTCGTGGACTGGCTGGCGTCGCTGGCCGAGCTCCTGTTGCGGCCGCGCGGGCTGGAGGTGCGCTCATGAGGTACCGCGTACGTGTGGCGACGGCGGCCGGCAGCGCGCTGGCCCTGCTCGCCCTCGCCGGGTGCGGTCTGACGAGCGGCAGCCCGCTGGTGGACGACGTGCAGCCGGGTTCGGTCGGCAAGGGCGAGCCCCTGGACGGCGCGAACATCACCGTCACGTCGAAGGAGTTCACCGAGCAGCTGATCCTCGGCGCGATCATGGGCATCGCGTTCAAGGCGGCCGGCGCGGACGTCCTCGACCGGACCGGCATCCAGGGCTCCATCGGCGCCCGTGAGGCCATCAAGTCCGGTGACGCCGACGCCATGTACGAGTACACGGGCACGGCCTGGATCACCTACCTCGGCAACTCCGATCCGATCCCGGACCCGCAGAAGCAGTGGGAGGCGGTGCGCGACGCCGACAAGAAGAACGGCATCACGTGGCTGCCGCAGGCCGCGCTCAACAACACGTACGCGCTCGCCATGAACGAGGCCAACTTCAAGAAGTACGGCACCAGGACGCTCTCCGACGTCGCCGCGCTGGCCAAGTCGAACCCGGGCGCGGTCACCCTGTGCGTGGAGAGCGAGTTCGCCAACCGCGCGGACGGGCTGCCCGGCATGGAGAAGGCGTACGGGATGAAGCTGCCCGCCGGGAACATCACGCAGATGGACAGCGGCATCATCTACACCCAGGCGGCCAAGGGCAGTTGCACGTTCGGCGAGGTCTACACGACCGACGGCCGGATCAAGGCGATGAACCTCCACGTGATGGAGGACGACAAGAAGTTCTTCCCGAACTACAACGCGGCGCCCTCGATCAACACCAAGGCGCTGGACAAGTATCCGAAGATGGCCGAGGTCATCGAGCCGATCACGAAGAAGCTGGACAACACCGTCGCCCAGGAGCTCAACGCCAAGGTGGACGTCGACGGGCAGGACCCGCACGACGTCGCGAAGGACTGGCTCGTGAAGGAGGGCTTCGTCAAGGAGTGAGCCCGCGGCGGGTCAGCACTTCGGGACGGCGCCCGAGCCCTTCTCCAGGTTCGTCAGCGCGGTCACCGTGGCCTTGAGCGTGGTCGCCGGGATCAGCCGCATCGAATCCGGCGCCGACGCCTTCGCGTCCGCGCACTCCGCCTTCGGTACGAGGAAGACGGTGGCGCCGTCGCGGTGCGCGGCCTGCACCTTCAGGGACACGCCGCCGACCGCGCCGACCTTGCCGTCGTCGTCGATGGTGCCCGTGCCGGCGATCGACTTCCCGCCGGTGAGGTCGCCGCCGCTGCCGTCGCCGTCGAGCATGTCGATGATGCCGAGCGAGAACAGCAGGCCGGCGCTGGGACCGCCGACGTCCCCGAGCTGAAGGGTGACCTTCACCTTGCCCGAGTCGTCGCCCAGGTACGCCAGGGCGGCCTCGGTGGCGGCGTCCTGCGAACCCTTCATCTCCTGCTGGTTGTGCTTCTCGATCTCCTTGGTGGAGCCGCCCGACGGGTACACGGAGTCGCGCGGCATGACGGCCCGGTCCTCCCGGAACCAGCCGTCGACCACGTCGCCGAGGTGGACGGAGGCGTCGGGACCGGTCGCCACGATCGTCACCGCGCGGAGCGCTCCGCTGGTGTCGCGGGTGGGGGCGCCGGTGATCTCGATGACGGGTTTGCCCCCGTCCTTGCCCAGCACGTTCGTGGTCGGGCCCGGCTGTGCCACGGAGAAGGGCAGCGGGGCGAATCCGGCGACCGCGAGCAGCGCGATGACCGGGAGCGCGCACAGGGTGAGGGCAGCGGGGCGGCTGAGGCGGTTGAGCACGGCCCCGACTCTAACGTTTCGCCCCGCCGGGGTGCGGGCGGGTGCGGCTGCGCGGGCCTTCTCGCGCAGTTCCCCGCGCCCCTGAAGACCGACTGCGTCTGCCGGACCACGACCTGCGGGCCGGTGGGGGTTGCTCGCGCAGTTCCCCGCGCCCCTGAAGGCATGCGCTGCGCGCAGCCTTCCCCGGCCCGGAGATGCCGCACGAAGTGCGCATCTCCAGGGGCGCGGGGAACTGCGCGAGAAGCCCCACCGGCCGACGGTCGAAGTCGGGTTTTCAGGGGCGCGGGGAACTGCGCGGCCAGCCCCCGCCGGCCCGCAGCCGAGATTGGGGGTTTCAGGGGCGCGGGGAACTGCGCGAGCAACCCCCGCCGGCCCGCAGCCGGCTACGGACGGAGCAGGTCACGGCGGGACGTCGTGAAGCGGTGCAGTGGGTCCGGGAGGGGGGTGACCCCGATTCCCGGGCCCCGCGGCACCACCAGATGCCCGTCCGCCAGGACGAACGGCTCCGTCACGTCCTCCGCGAAATACCGGCTGGAAGCAGACGTGTCGCCGGGCAACGTACACCCGGGCAACGCGGCGAGCGCCAGGTTCGGCGCCCGCCCGATCCCGGTCTCCAGCATCCCCCCGCACCACGCCGCCACCCCGTGCGCCGCGGCCACGTCGTGCACCCGCCGCGCCTCCAGGTACCCACCGACCCGCGCGGGCTTGATGTTGACGACGCGGCAGGCGTCCATCGCGATGGCGGAGGCGGTGTCCCGGGCGTTGTGGAGGGACTCGTCGAGACAGACGGGCGTGGAGATGCGGCGCTGGAGCAGCGCGTGCGCGTGCAGGTTGTTCTCCTCCAGCGGCTCCTCGACGAGCAGCAGCCCGAACTCGTCCAGCCGCCGCAGGTGCTCCGCGTCGGCGAGGGTGTACGCCGTGTTGGCGTCGACCTGGAGCGGCAGTTCGTCGCCGAAGCGCTCGCGCACGGCCCGTACGGGCGCCACGTCCCAGCCCGGCTCGATCTTCAGTTTGATCCGGACGTAGCCCTCGGCGAGATAGCGCTCGACGTCGTCGAGGAGCTCGGGCACGGACTCCTTGATGCCGACGGAGACGCCCGCGGGCACCCGGTCGTGGACCGAGCCGAGGTACGTGGCGAGGGACATGTCGTGGGCGCGCAGCTCCGCGTCGAGGACCGCCGTCTCCAGGGCCGCCTTCGCCAGCTCGTGCCCCTTGATCTTCGCCATGGCGGGGCCGAGCGCGGCCGTCGTCAGCTCGGGCAGGGCGGCGACGCGCGGCAGCAGGAAGTCGCGGATCACGGTCTCGGCGCCGGACACGTACTCGGAGCAGTACAGCGGTTCGGGATCGGCCGCGAACTCCGACCAGCCCTCCGCCTCGTCGGTGACGACGTGCAGCAGGAAGGTGTCCTTGGTCGTCATCGTGCCGAACGACGTGCGGAACGGGGTGACCAGCGGGATCGCGACGTGCAGCAGTTCTACGTGGTCGAGCTTCATGCGGGGGTCCCCTCCCGGGTCAGGGTGTACCAGCCGGCCCGGGACAGACCGGTGGCGGTGCGGCCCTCGGCGAAGGCGGCCGTGAACACGTCGCGCACGGCGCGGCGCCAGCGCAGCGCGAGCGCGGGGTCGGCGGCGCGCAGCTTCACGATGTCGTCGGGCACCCGGCACCAGACGGTGGCGCCGTCGGTGCGGGCGAGCGGGTCGCCGTCGGGGGCGGTGGCGAGGACGGTGCCGGTGGGGGCGGGCGGCTCCTGCGGGGGGCGCGGGGCGGCCAGGTCCCAGGTGACGGTGAGGCGGTCGGACTCGTCGCCTTCGTTGAGGCCGTCGGCCATCGGACCGTAGAAGTCGACGAGGTACTCGGTGCCCGCGGCGCCCAGCTTGACCAGGTTGAAACGGGCGTTGCGGGCCACCAGCGGGTCGAACGTCCAGCGCATGGTGCGCGCCCCGCGCGCCAGCGCCCACTCCCGCTGCGCCTGCTTCACCGCGACACCCACGCCCCGGTCGCTGGTGCGGGCGGCCGCCACGAACGAGTACACGTCCCGGGCCGCCGGCTCCCCGAACACCGCCACGGCCGCACCGCACAGGTCCCCCGCCGCGGTGTAGGCGGCGTGCACGGCGCCGCCCGCGTGCACCAGGCTGTGCAGCACCTCGGCCGGGTAGGGCGGGGTGGCGCGCGGGGTCTGCCACACGTCGCTGAAGAAGTCGGCCACGGCGGCGATGCGGGGCACCTCGTGAAGGGTGCGGACGGTGACACCGGTTGTCGTCATGGTCCGAGTCTCGGCGGGACGGACGCCGGAAAGGTTGTCCTGCGGGACAACAGGTGCCTAGGGTCGTGGTGCGATCGGCCAAAAGAGCTGCGCCGTAGCGAAAGGTTCCCGATGGACACCCCCACCCTCAGTGATCTGCTCGACGTGCTCGGGGGCTCGTCCGTGCGGGCCGTCACCGCGCCCGCCGGGCTCGGCGCGATGGTCGGCGAGGTGCTGCTCCACGACGCCGGCGCGCCGCTGCC
>NZ_JASERH010000026.1:0-171775 GCF_030766975.1 Streptomyces sp. KL116D
CAGGACCTCGCGCAGGACGTGCCGACGGAGGCCGTTGCGGACGCGGGTGAGACGTCGCAGCACGAGGGCGCCGAGCGGCACCCGGCGGACGACCACACGCCGCCGCAGCCGCACCCGGCCCAGAGCACGCCTCCGCAGGGCACCCCGGCCGGGGGCACCCGCGCCGTGCTGCCGCCGGAGAGCGCGCCGCGACCGGCGGCGGCCGCCCAGCCGCTGCCCGCCGAAGCGCCGCAGAACCCGTCCGGTGACACGCATTCGACCCAGGGCCGCGCCTTCAGCGTGCGGACACTGGGGCAGGGCGTGCCGTTCGGGCGGCAGATCGCCGAGCAACAGCGGTCGCCCGGGCAGCCCGCGGCGCAGCCGCCCGCCCGGCCCGGGGCCACGCCGCCGCAGGGTGTGCCGCAGGCGCCCGAGGGCCAGACGAACGGCGGTTCGGGGCGGCGGCGCAAGCTGTCGACCCGGCAGGAGCCGTCGGAGGCCGCGGCCACGGACACCCCGGCGCAGGGCAGCACCCCGGCCCGCGGCACGACCCCCGCCCGGGGCACCACCCCGGCTCGCGGCACCACCCCGGCCCGCGGCACCACCCCGGCTCGCGGCACCACCCCCTCGCAGGGAACCGCCCGGCCGCATCCGCAGCAGCAGGCCGCGCCGCAGCCGCCGTTGCTGGCGTCGAACGCGTCGGAGGGCAGCGGCCGCTCCTACGCGATCGGGGCACCCGACCAGAACGCCGACGAGGGCCCCGAGCCGCTCGACGGTCCGGGCGGAGCGGTCGAGGTCGCCAACCGGCCCCAGCCGCAGCCGATGGACGACGAACTGCCGCCCGAGCCGCTCGACAACCCGCGCCGGCTGCTCGTCTGGCCCGCGCCGGACGTGACGACGCAGCAGGCGCTGAGCGACCGTGGCTACCGTCCGGTGACCGTGCACTCCCGCGAGGAGGTCGACGCGCAGATCGCGGCGTTCCCGGCCGCGCTGTTCGTGGACCCGCTGACCGGGCCGATCACCCGGACCGCACTGCAGTCCCTGCGGACCGCCGCGGTCGCCGCCGAGGTGCCGGTCCTGGTGACCGCGGGCCTGGGACAGGCGACGCGCGAGGCCGCGTACGGGGCCGACCCGGCCGTGCTGCTGAAGGCGCTCGCCCCGCGGGACAGCGAGCAGCACCCGCCGCGCGTGCTGCTCATCGAGGAGCACGAGGAGATCGCGCTCGCGCTGACCGCGACCCTGGAGCGGCGCGGGATGCAGGTCGCACGGGCCGCGAGCGACGCGGACGCGGTGACCCTCGCGGCGCAGATGCGGCCGAACCTGGTCGTGATGGATCTGCTCCAGGTGCGCCGCCGCCGCGCGGGCATCATCGACTGGCTGCGTGCCAACGGCCAGTTGAACCGCACGCCGCTCGTCGTCTACACCGCCGCCGTCGAGCACGCCGACCTGCCGCGGCTCGCGGCGGGGGAGACGGTGCTGTTCCTGGCGGAGCGCTCGACGAGCGCGGAGGTGCAGGGCCGGATCGTGGATCTGCTCGCGAAGATCGGTACGAACTGATCGGTACGAACTGATCGGTACGAACTGAACGAAGGGGGCGGCCTGTTGAGGCCGCCCCCTGTTTCACGTGAAACCGCCCCGTGGGGCGCCGTGCTCAGAGCTGGGTGACGTCCAGGTCACCGTCCGCGTACTGCTTGCGCAGCACCTTCTTGTCGAACTTGCCGACGCTGGTCTTCGGGACCGCGGGGACGATCGTCCAGCGCTCGGGCAGCTGCCACTTGGCGACCTTCTCGGCGAGGAAGTCGCGCAGCGTCTCGAAGTCGGCGCTCGAACCCTCCTTCAGCACGACGGTGGCGAGCGGGCGCTCGCCCCACTTGTCGTCGGGGACGGCGACGACGGCGGCCTCGGCGACGTCCGGGTGCGACATCAGCGCGTTCTCCAGGTCGACGCTGGAGATCCACTCGCCGCCGGACTTGATGACGTCCTTGGCGCGGTCGGTGAGGGTGAGGAAGCCGTCGGGGCTGATCGTGCCGACGTCGCCGGTCTTCAGCCAGCCGTCCTCGCTGAACTTGTCCTCGGGGCGCAGCGGTTCACCGTCCGCGTCGGCGCCTCCGTAGTACGCGCCCGCGATCCAGTTGCCCCGCACCTCCAGCTCGCCCGCGGACTTGCCGTCCCAGGGCAACTGCTCGCCGCCGGGGCCGGTCAGGCGCGCCTCGACGCCCGCCGGGAAACGGCCCTGCGTGAGCCGGTACGCGAACTCCTCGTCGCTGCCCGGCTCGACGTGGGCCGGCGGGCGGGCGACGGTGCCGAGCGGGGACGTCTCGGTCATGCCCCAGGCGTGGCAGACCCGCATCCCGAGGTCGTCGAACGCCTTCATGAGCGACGGCGGGCAGGCCGAGCCGCCGATGGTGACCTGGGTGAGGGTGGAGACGTCGCGCGGCCTCGCGGTGAGCTCGGCGAGCAGGCCCTGCCAGATGGTGGGGACCGCGGCGGCGTGCGTGGGGCGCTCGGACTCGATCATCGCGGCGAGCGGAGCGGGCTGCAGGAAGCGGTCCGGCATCAGCATGTTCACGCCGGTCATGAACGTGGCGTGCGGCAGGCCCCACGCGTTGACGTGGAACTGCGGCACGACGACGAGCGAGGTGTCGGCGTCCGTCAGACCCATCGACTGCGTCATGTTGACCTGCATGGAGTGCAGGTAGATGGAACGGTGCGAGTAGACGACGCCCTTGGGGTCACCGGTGGTGCCGGAGGTGTAGCACATGGCGGCGGCCTGGCGTTCGTCCAGCTCGGGCCAGTCGTACGTGGTCGGCTTCCCCGCGATGAGGTCCTCGTACTCGTGGACCTGCGGCCGCGCCCCGTCGAGCAGGGAACGGTCGCCGGGCCCGGACACCACGAGGTGCTCGACCGTCTCCAGGCCGGGCAGCAGCGGCGCGAGCAGCGGGAGCAGGGAGCCGTTGACGATGATCACGCGGTCGGCGGCGTGGCGCACGATCCACGTCAGCTGCTCCGCGGGAAGGCGGAGGTTGAGCGTGTGCAGCACGGCGCCCATGGCGGGCGCGGCGAAGTAGGCCTCGACGTGCTCCGCGTTGTTCCACATGAGCGTCGCCACGCGGTCGTCGCCCCGGATGCCGAGGTCGTCGTGGAGCGCGTGCGCGAGCTGGGCCACGCGGGCCCCCGTCTCGGCGAACGTACGGCGGTGCGGATCGCCCTCGCCCGTCCACGTGGTGATCTGCGAAGTGCCGTGCACACGCACCCCGTGATCGAGGATGCGGGTCACGGTCAGCGGTACGTCCTGCATCGTGCTCAGCACGGCGTCCTCCCGGTGGGCGCTACGGAGCAGTAAGGTTCCGCCGATTCTCACCGCATACCGCGTGGTATGTCACTACTCCCGGGAATGATCGATCAACCGGTTCACCCACTTCGTCCCTGGCCGGAGGCCGATCGGCCGCTTGACGGGACGGGTGTGGGGCCCGGCTCAGTCGTGCACGGGCCGCAGTTCCGGGTCCTCGCGCAGCTTGCCGAGCGCCCGCGACACGGCGCTCTTCACGGTGCCGATGGACACCCCCAGCACCTCGGCCGTCTGGGCCTCGCTGAGATCCTCGTAGTACCGCAGCACGACCATCGCCCGCTGCCGCGCGGGCAGCTTCATGATGGCGCGCCACATGGCGTCGTGCAGCGCCTGCTGCTCGGCCGGGTCCCCGGCGGGCAGGGCGGGCGGCTCCGGCAGCTCGTCGCAGACGAACTCGTCGACCTTGCGCTTGCGCCACTGCGAGGTCCGCGTGTTCAGCAGGGCCCTGCGCACATAGCCGTCGAGCGCCCGGTGGTCCTCGATCCGGTCCCACGCGACATACGTCTTCGTGAGCGCGGTCTGCAGCAGGTCCTCCGCATCGCACGGGTTCGCGGTCAGCGACCGGGCGGTACGCAGCAGCACGGGCTGGCGCGCCCGGACGTACGACGCGAAGGACGGGTACGTCCTCGTGGCCGTCCGCGTCGCGGCCTCGGATGCGCCGGTGCAGACAGGCGCCAGGGTTGCGGTCATGACTCCACGCTATGAGCGACCCCCGTCACTACGGATCGGCCGGAGGTCCCGAAGCGGCGTCCGCCTCAGGTTGTAGGCGGGGTGGTAACCCCACCTCCTGAAGGTGGAGGGCGGGATGAGGACCCCTGAGGGTTCATCCCTGAGAGCCGTCCCACGGAGGTGCGCCCGGGGGAGTGCCGCCGGGGTCCCGCCGCCTCCCCACGGCGCCCCCACGGCGTCCCCGGTGTCCCCGCCGGGTGCCTGCCCGATGCCCGCCGGGTCCCCGCCCGATGCCCGCCGCCGGATACCCGGCCGCACACCGCCGGATACCCGGCGCACGCCGCCGGGTATCCGCCGGAAGCCGCACATCGTCAGGTGCCGCACACCGCCGGGTGCCGCACGCACGCCTGCCGTACCCCCACCCCACCAGCCGCTCAGCCGATCCGGGCCACCGGCGCGTGCACCAGGTTCCGGTCGATCACCAGCGTGCGGCCGCCGTGCCGCTCCTTCACGTTCCCCGCGTACTGGTGGATCCGCCGCTCCGGGCGCCAGGCGACCCGTCTCAGCGCGGGCTCCCGGTACAGATGGGGCCGCGTGTGCCAGCGCGCGAACCAGATCACCGCCGGCAGGTCCCGCACCCCCGCCCGCCGGGCCTCCTCCATGTGCCGCACCCCCGACTCCGCACTGCTGTAGAAACCGGGGACGTACCCCCGCCTGTGCACCTCTCTGTCCCATCCCCGCACGAACGCCAACGTCGTCCGCGCACACCCTCCCTTCCGATAGCGGTACGCCTCCATGTCGAGGTAGAGCGGACTGTGCGACCGGATGCCGAGGCGCGCGGCCCGGCGCACCGCGTCCTTCCCCTCCCGCACCCCCTGGCGCCACGGATGGCGTCCGATCCGCACCTCCTTCTTCTGCCGCGCGACGACACAGGGCGACTGCGATCCCACGTACACGGGCAGCACCCGCCAGCCCATCCGGTTCACCGCCCGCGTCCAGGCCCGGTTCAGCCCCTTCTGGTGCGGGCAGGCCCGACCGCGGCCGCCGTAGTAGACGCCGACCGCCTGGTAGGCCGACTTCCGCCAGCGCCGCATGGTGTCCCGGGGCGGCACCATGCAGGTGTCGAACGCCCAGCCACGGAAAGTCCGCACGCTCGCGCCCCACGGCGCGGACCCCGCCCCGGGCGGGGTCCTCGGAGTGACGACGGGCGCGGCCTCGGGAGTCGCGACGGAACCGGACGAGACGGGATCGGCAGCGGCGGGATCGGCAGCGACGGGATCGGCAGCGACGGCCGACGGACGCGCCGCAGCGTCCATCGCCGACGACGGCAGCGCGCCCGCCCCCAGCAGGAGCAGCACAAGTCCCATGATCAGCTTTTGCCGGTGCATGGGCCGAGTGAAGGGTCCTGCGTCGCCCACGGACCGCGGACACGCGCCCCGTTCAGCCGTCCGACCCCAGAATCAGACCCGATGTGGGGACCCCGGTGCCCGCGGTGACCAACGCCGTGGCCGCCCCGGGCATCTGGTTCACCGCGGTGCCCCGCAACTGCCGGACAGCCTCCGCTATCCCGTTCATCCCGTGCAGATACGCCTCCCCCAGCTGTCCCCCGTGGGTGTTGAGCGGCAGCCGCTCCTCGGCGACGAACCCGGCGGCCTCGCCGGGCGCGCAGAACCCGAACTCCTCCAGCTGCATCAGCACGAACGGCGTGAAGTGGTCGTAGAGGATCCCGACGTCTATCTCCTCCGGCCCGATCCCGGCTGTCCGCCACAACTGCCGTGCCACGACGCTCATTTCGGGCAGCCCCGTCAGATCGTCCCGGTAGAAGCTGGTCATCTGCTCCTGCGCCCGGCCCGCCCCCTGGGCCGCCGCCGCGATCACGGCGGGCGGGTGCCGCAGGTCGCGAGCCCGCTCGACGCTCGTGACGACGATCGCCTGCCCGCCGTCCGTCTCCTGGCAGCAGTCGAGCAGCCGCAGCGGCTCGACGATCCAGCGCGACGCCGCGTGGTCGGCGAGAGTGATCGGCTTGCCGTGGAAGTACGCGGCCGGGTTCGTCGCCGCGTACTTGCGGTCCAGCACGGCGACGTGACCGAACGCCTCGGGCGTCAGCCCGTACGCGTGCAGGTACCGCTGCGCGGCCATCGCCACCCAGGATGCGGGGGTGAGCAGTCCGAACGGCAGGTTCCAGCCGAGGGCCGCGCCCTCCGCCGAGGCTTCCCTGTGCTGCACCCCGGAGCCGAACCGCCTGCCCGACCGCTCGTTGAACGCGCGGTAGCAGACCACCACGTCGGCCACCCCGGCGGCCACCGCGAGGGCCGCCTGCTGCACGGTGCCGCAGGCCGCGCCGCCGCCGTAGTGCACCCGGGAGAAGAAGGAGAGCTCCCCCATCCCGGCGGCCTGCGCGACGGTGATCTCCGGGTTGGTGTCCATGGTGAAGGTGACCATGCCGTCGACGTCGGCGGGGGACAGGCCCGCGTCGTCGAGCGCCGCGTGCACCGCCTCCACCGCCAGCTTCAGCTCGCTGCGGCCGGAGTCCTTGGAGAACTCGGTGGCGCCGATGCCGGCGATCGCCGCCCTGCCCCCCAGCCGGTCCTTCGTCCGCACACTCATGACGGGCTCCCCTCCTCGGAGACGGCGGGAACGGCGGGGGCAGCGGCGACGGCGGCGTCTGCGGCGACGGCGGGGACGGCCAAGACAGCCGGGACGGTGACGGTCACCGTGCCGGTGACATGGCTCCCGATCCCGTTCTTCCCGATCACCCTGACCTGCGCCGTGTCACCGTCGTCCCCGGACTCCACCTCGGTCACCTCGCCGGTCAACACCATGGTGTCCCCCGGGTAGTTGGGCGCACCGAGTCGTATCGCGACCCTGCGCAGCACCGCCGTCGGGCCGAAGTGGTCGGTGATGTAGCGGCCCACCAGTCCGTTCGTCGTCAGGATGTTCATGAAGATGTCGGGGGAGCCCTTCTCCCGGGCCAACTCCGCGTCGTGGTGCACGTCCTGGTAGTCGCGGGACGCGATCGCCCCGGCGACGATCAGGGTCCGGGTCACCGGTACCTCCAACGGTGGCAGCACCTCACCCACCTTCATGCCGACTCGCCTCCCTCGTCCGTGCCGACGGCGAGCAACTCGCCCAGTTCTTCGAGGACTTCGCTGCCGCAGCCCAGGTATCCGTCGAGCTGCCGGCCCCACAGGAAGTGCCGGTGCACCGGATGGTCCAGGTCGGCGCCCATGCCGCCGTGCAGGTGCTGACCGGCATGGACGACGCGCTTGCCGCCCTCCGACGCCCACCAGGCCGCAGTCAGCGCATGGCTGCGGTGGCCGAGCCCCGCGTCGCGGCGCCAGGCCGCCTCGTACGCGGTGACCCGGATGGCCTCCACGTCCATATGGGCTTCCGCGGCGCGCAGTTGCACTCCTTGCTTGGCCGCGAGCGGGCGGCCGAACTGCTCCCGCTGGTTCGTGTACTCCACGGCCCTGGCGAGCGATCCCGCGCAGACCCCGGCCTGCAGTCCGGCGAACGCGGTCCTGGCCGCCGCCAGCACCTCGTCGTACGCCTCCGGCCCGCCGATCCGCTCGGCCGGCGTCCCGTCGAGCACGAGGCGCCCCGCGGACCAGGGCGCCGTCAGCTCGACCGGCTCGCACCGGGCGTCGTCCGCCGAAACAATCCACAGGCTGTGGGTAACTTTTCCGGTCCGGCACGTCCCCGCGTCGCCGACCCCGGCGGCGTCGCCCGGCCCCGCGGGCTCCCGCACCGCCACCAGCACGTGGGTCGCGTCCCGCAGCCACGGCACCCACGGCACGGCCCCGCTCAGCCGCGCCCGGCCGGCCCCCGCGTCGGCGGGCGTGATCACGATGCCACCACGCCCCGGGAACGCCCCCGTCGCCACGGCGGAGCCGTCCCGCAACCCGGGGAGCAGTCGCTCCCGCTGCTCGTCCGTGCCGTGCGCCGCCACCGCGAGGAGCCCGAAGACACAGCTCGCCGCGAACGGCACCTGGGCCGTCGTCCTGCCCTGCTCCTCCAGCATCAGCACGAGCCCGAGCAACCCGGTCTCCTCCACGGCCCCGGCGAGCCCCGCGCCACCGAGCGCCTTCCACAACTCGCCGTCCGTGCCGCCGCCGAGAGCGGCCAGCCGCTCCGGCGTGGAGAGGTCGCCGAAGATCCGCGCGGCCAGCTCCCGTGCCGCCTCCTGCTCCGGGGTGGGGGTGAAGTCCATGTCACACCTCACCTCCCTCGACGGCCCGGAACACGGGCAGCTCCAACTCCTCGTCCACCCGCAGGAATTCGAGCCGCACCGGCATCCCGATCCGCACCTTGTCGCAGGGCACCCCCACGACGTTGCTCACGATGCGCACGCCCTCCGCGAGCTCGACCAGACCCACCGCGTACGGCGGATCGAAGGCCGGGAACGGCGGATGGTGCATGACCACGTACGAGAACACGGTGCCCTCGCCGCTCGCCTCGACCGTGTCCCACTCCTGCCCCCCGCACCCGTTGCACCCCGGCAGCCAGGGGAAGCGCAGGGTCCGGCAGCCGCCGCAGCGCTGGAGGAGCAGCCGGTGCTCGGCGACTCCGGCCCAGAATCCGGCGTTGTCCCGGTTCACGACGGGGCGTGGGCGGAGCTTCTTCTTCGCGTCGTCGGGCCGGGCCGGACCACGTGCGGCCGGCGTGTACTTGAGGATCCGGAACCGGTGCGTACCGGCGAGCTCGCCGCCCGCCCGCACGTCCATCCGCGTCGTGACGAAGTGCCCGGTCCCCAGCTTCGTCGTCTTCAGCGGGGACACCGATTCGATGACCGCGTCGAACGTGACGGCGTCCCCCGGCCGCAGCGGGCGCAGGTACTCCTGCTCGCAGTCGGTGGCGACGACCGACGTGTATCCGGCGGCGTCCAGCAGGCCGAGCAGGTCGTCGAAGGCCGCCGAGCGCCCCTCGTTCCCCGACAGGCCCCCCATCGTCCAGGCCTGCAGCATCGTCGGCGGCGCGATGGCGTCCGGGCCCTCGTACGCCGGGTTCGTGTCGCCCATGGCCTCGCACCAGTGCCGGATCATCGCCTCGTTGACCCGGTCCTTGCCCTCGGCCGCGGTGGCCGCCACCCGGCCCTCGAAGGTCCGCAGGTCTTCGTGATCCAGCGCCCCCCGACCGACAGCCTCCGCCGCCTGCCCGCGCTCCCGCCCGGTCGTCCCCACGCTCATCGCCTCCCCCGCTTCATCCCGAGCCGCATCGTGGCCACGATCTCCCGCTGCACCTCGCTGACCCCGCCGCCGAACGTGTTGATCTGCGCCGCCCGGTTCATCCGCTCCAACTCCCCGTCCCCCACGGCGATCTCGCCGTCCCCGGCTCCGAACGCCCCGGGCGATCCGGCCCGCACCCACCCGGCCTCGCCCGCGATCTGCTGACACATTCGATACACCTCGACCGCCGATTCGGTTCCCACGAACTTCACGCCGCTGGCGTCGCCCGGGGCCAGCCGGCCCGCCCCCACATCCCCCACCAAACGCCAGTTGAGCAGGCGCGTAGCCGCCAGCCGGGCATGCGCCTCGGCCAGTCCGGAACGGACCCACGGAGCGTCAATCCGCCGCTCGCCCGTCACCTGATCGGGTGTACGCGCCGCGGCGAGGACCCGGGCGTAGAAGTCCTCGGCCTGCATCCCGATCGCGGCGAGGGCGACCCGCTCGTGGTTGAGCTGGTTGGTGATCAGGCCCCAGCCGCCGTTCTCCTCGCCGACGAGGTTCGAGGCGGGGACGCGGATCCCGTCGTAGTACGTGGCCGTCGTCGTCAGGCCGCCGACGGTCTCGATGGGCGTCCACGAGAAACCGGGGGCGTCGGTCGGCACGAGCACGATCGAGATGCCCTGGTGCTTGGGGGCCTCGGCGTCCGTGCGGCAGGCGAGCCAGATCCAGTCGGCGTTCTGCGCGTTCGACGTGAAGACCTTCTGGCCGTCGATCAGCCAGTCGCCGCCCGCCCCGTCCCGCACGGCCCGCGTCCGCAGCGAGGCCAGGTCGGTGCCCGCCGACGGTTCGCTGTAGCCGATCGCGAAGACCAGGTCGCCGCTGAGGATCCGCGGCAGGAAGTAGGCCTTCTGCTCCTCGGTGCCGTACTTCATCAGCGTCGGGCCGACCGTGTTGAGCGTGACCATGGAGACCGGGGCGCCCGCTCGGTACGCCTCGTCGAAGAACACGAACTGCTCGTCGGGGCCGCGCCCCTGTCCGCCGTACTCCTCGGGCCAGCCGAGCCCGAGCAGCCCCTCGGCCCCGATGCGACGCAGCACCCTGCGCTGGCCGGCGAGGTCGTCGGCGGCGGGCGGGCCGTCCGGCATCAACGTACGGAAGCGTTCGCGCAGTTGGGCACGGAGCGCACGCTGGCGCTCGGTGGGGGCGAGGTGCACGGCGGCGGCCCTCCCGGGGACCTCGTACGAACAAGGGTTTCTGACTGTCCGTCAGATACCGTGCGGAGTCAAGGGATCGGCCGTACCGCGCGGAACGCGAAAACGCCTGCGCGGCGGTGCCGAAGCACCGCCGCGCAGACGGTCACTCACCCCAGGTGGAACCCCCGTCGAACAGGAGCCGGAGGGCTACCAGAGCTCGGTGAAGTTCACCGCGATGTTCTCGTTGGACTGGTCGATCGCCGTGAAGGCGGAGCCGTTCACCTGCGCGGTGTTGCTCTGGTTCGAGGCGCCGTTGCCGACGGCCTGCTGCTGCGTGGTGGACGAGTTGCCGTTGTTGTCGTGGCCGACACCACTGCCGCTGACGGTCGCCACCCCCGCGTTCGATCCGTTGTCCG
Source organism: Streptomyces sp. KL116D (assembly GCF_030766975.1). Classification (NCBI taxonomy): domain Bacteria; kingdom Bacillati; phylum Actinomycetota; class Actinomycetes; order Kitasatosporales; family Streptomycetaceae; genus Streptomyces; species Streptomyces sp. KL116D. Next base: position 10,772 of record NZ_JASERH010000026.1, read on the forward strand.
CGAATGCGCCGTTGTCGGCCATCGCCACCCCGGAGAACAGGGCCGCGGCGAGCGGCAGGGCGGCGACAGCGGCGATGACGCGGGCAGTACGGATGGAAGCCATGTCTATTCCTCCAGAACAGGAAGTACGCACCGGGCACGGACGGAGTCCTCGGCCCGGGAAGTACGGGTTGCTCCAAGGCAGTTGGCCGACCGCCTCGGCGATGTTCACGACGTCGCGAGATCAGAGTTGCCCACCGAATCCCCGGCGAACCACCCCGGAAGCCGCCTTTCCCTCGCAAGCGTGAGGACATGTCGATAAACATGCTTCAGGTCCACAAAACCGCAGCTCAGCCCCGAATGGGGGTCTTCGGGTGATCACGGCCCAGTCCTCCCAAACGATGAAGCGTTTCGGCACATTTTTGGTAAATAGGCGCCCCGTTCGGCCCATCCCCCTTCCCTCTTTCGAACACTCGTACGAAAATGAAGGCATGGCCACCACCGACCGGCACCCAGCACGCCGCACCCCCGCCGTACCCGCCTCCTCCCTCGGGACCCTGGCCCTCGCGCACGCCTTGTCCGCTGCCGAGCGCGGGCTCGCCGTCATCCCGCTGTCCCGCACCAAGCTCCCCGCGCTGCCCTCCCCGCACCGCGACGACCCCCCGTCGGCCCCGCGCTGCCATGGCGAATGCGGACTCCCCGGCCACGGCGTGTACGACGCGACGACCGATCCGCGCCGCATCCGCGCGCTGTTCGCCGCCGCACCCAGGGCGACCGGGTACGGGATCGCGTGCGGCCTGCCGCCGCACCACCTCATCGGCATCGACCTCGACACCAAGTCCGGTACGGACTCCTCCGCCTCGCTGCGCGAGCTGGCCTTACGGCATCTCTTCACGATCCCGGACACGGTGGTCGTGGCCACGCCGAGCGGCGGCCGGCACGTGTGGCTGTCCGGACCGCCGGACGTCGTGGTGCCCAACTCCGCGGGCCGGCTCGCCCCCGGCATCGACATCCGCGGCGCGGGCGGCTACCTGGTGGGACCCGGGTCCCGCACCGAGCACGGCGTCTACAGCACCGTGCCCGGCACCGCGGGCCTCGCGCCCGCCCCCTGCCCCCCGGCGCTCCTGCGGCTGCTCACGCCCCCGCCGCGCGCGCACCACCCCGCCTCCGACCGGCCCGGCCAACACGGCTCGGGGCTCGTGCAGTTCGTCCTCGGCGCCCACGAGGGGCAGCGCAACACCCGCCTCTTCTGGGCGGCCTGCCGCGCCTACGAGAGCGGCATCGGCGAGAGCCTCGCCGACGAGCTGACGGACGCCGCGATCCGCACCGGCCTGACCGAGCGCGAGGCCCGGTCGACGATCGCGTCGGCGGCCCGCATGACGTCGCAGACGTAGCGGACCGCGCCGACCGCGCCTCCTCCGTAGGCAGCCGCTCCCGAGTGGCCACCTACGGAGACGCGGACGCGCGGACGCGACGCACAGACACGCAGACACGCAGACACGCAGACACGCGAACGGCCCCGACCAGAAGGCTGGTCGGGGCCGTTCGACTACGCGGTGGGTGTGGGATTTGAACCCACGGTGACTCGCGCCACGACGGTTTTCAAGACCGTTCCCTTAGGCCGCTCGGGCAACCCACCCCGCGCCACGGAAGCCGTACGGCTGCGATCCGATGCCGCGGGACCAGGGTAGCGGGTTCGGCGGCGGGGTCCGTCAGCTGTCGCCCTTGCGCTCGCCCAGGGTCACGTCGGTCGTGCGCTCCTTGCCGTCGCGGGTGTAGGTGAGCTTCACCGTGTCGCCCGGCTTGTGCGTCCAGATCTGCCCGATCAGCGTCGGGCCGGAGTCGATCACCGTGTCGTCGAGCTTCGTGATGACGTCGCCGGGCTTGAGGCCCGCCTTGGCCGCCGGACCGTTCGGCGTGACGGCCGCGGAGCCGCTCGCGCCCTGCTCGGTGATCTTCGCGCCGCCGGTGCCCTCCTCCAGGGAGACCGAGGCACCGATCACCGGGTAGACGGGCTCGCCGGTCCTGATCAGCTCCTGGGCGACCGTCTTGGCCTGGTTGATCGGGATGGCGAAGCCGAGACCGATCGAGCCTGCCTGGCCCGAGCCGCCCAGGCCACCGCTGGAGGCGGACTGGATGGCCGAGTTGATGCCGATCACGTTCCCGTTGCCGTCGAGGAGCGGGCCGCCGGAGTTGCCCGGGTTGATCGAGGCGTCGGTCTGCAGGGCGCTCATGTACGAGGCCTTGCTGCTGCCCGAGCCGTCGCTGGAGGCGACCGGACGGTCCTTCGCCGAGATGATGCCCGTGGTCACCGTGTTCGACAGGCCGAAGGGCGCGCCGATCGCGATCGTCGAGTCGCCGACGGCGACCTTGTCCGAGTCGCCGAGGGTGAGCGGCTGGAGGTTCTTCGGCGCGTTCTTGAGCTTGATGACGGCGACGTCGTAGCCCTGCGCGTGACCGATCACCTCGGCGTCGTACTTCTTGCCGTTCGAGAACGTCGCCGACAGCTTGCCGCCGTCGACGGCCTCCGCCACCACGTGGTTGTTGGTGAGGATGTGGCCTTCCTTGTCGTACACGAAGCCGGTACCGGTGCCACCCTCCCCGTCGTTGCCCTCGGCCTCGATGGTGACCGTGCTGGGCAGCGCCTTGGCGGCCACGCCCGCGACCGTGCCCGGGTCGCGCTTCAGGTCGGCCGGGTTCGAGGCGGAGACCGTCGTCGAGCCGGTGCCCGAGCCGTCGTTCCGCTCCGCCGCCCAGTAGCCGACGCCGCCGCCGACGATGCCCGCGATCAGCGCGGCCGCGATGATGCCGCCGACCAGACCGCCGCGCCGGCCGCCGGGCTTGGGCTGCGGCTGCTGGTAGGAGGCGCCCCACGACGAACCGCCGCCACCGCCCGACGCGTACGCCGGCACGGCCGGCGGCGCCGGGGGCGGCCACTCGCCGGCCGGAGCGGGCCCCGCGGGCCCGGCGGAACCGGGCGCCCCGTGCTCACCGGGGTGCGCGCCGGGCGCACTCTGGTGCGCGGCCGCCCCTCCGTGGGCCACCGTGTCGTACCCGGTGCCCTGGGGGGCCGACGGCGCGGGCCCGGCCGGAGCCGGTGCGGGAGCAGCGGGAGCGTCCACCGGCACGGGAGGTGCGGACGGTGCCGGGGGGACCGCAGTGCCCTCGTTCTCGGTGCTCACAGCTTTCTCTCCTCGATCCACGGCTGTCGTCGCCGGCTCGGTTGTATGACGCCCGGTCTTCCCCGGGCTGCTTCGATCCGCTTCGATCTCTACAGCGGGCCTCGGGGGGTCCGCGTCACCCGCCGTTCCGGCATGGTCCTGTCACGGTCCGGTTGTGCAGTTGTACGCGGTCAGCTTTTCCCACGCGGCGTCAGGGCACCATAAGACGTTCCTGTGCGTCCGAGGCCATCCTTTATGCCGGGCGAAACGGACGCATCCGCTAGGCCGAACTTTCTCGTCGGCCCGCCCCGCGGTGGCACCATGACGCGGTGACCCACGCACGACAGCAACGCATCCAGGTCATCGCCCACCGCGGTGCCTCACAGGACGCCCCCGAGCACACACTGGCCGCATACAAGAAGGCGATCGAGGACGGTGCCGATGCCCTCGAGTGCGACGTGCGGCTCACGGCGGACGGTCACCTCGTCTGCGTGCACGACCGTCGCGTCAACCGTACGTCGAACGGCCGCGGAGCGGTCTCGGCCCTGGAACTCGCGGATCTCGCCGCCCTCGACTTCGGCTCCTGGAAGGACCGCGAGGAGGGCCCGGACTGGGCGGGCGGCACGGGCGACACGTCGGTGCTGACCCTGGAGCGCCTCCTGGAACTGGTCGCCGACGCGGGCCGCCGGGTCGAGCTGGCCATCGAGACGAAACACCCCACGCGGTGGGCGGGCCAGGTCGAGGAGCGGCTGCTGCTCCTGCTCAAGCGGTTCGGCCTGGACGCCCCAGTACCGGACGAGCCCTCTCCTGTACGGGTGATGAGTTTTTCGGCGCGATCTTTGCTGCGCGTGCAGGAGGCGTCGCCGACGCTGCCGACGGTCTACCTGATGCAGTTCGTCTCGCCGCGCCACCGCGAGGGCCGTCTCCCCAGGGGCGTGCCGATCGCGGGTCCCGGCATCCGGATCGTGCGCAACCACCCGGCGTACATCGAGAAGCTCACGCGCGCGGGTCACCAGGTGCACGTCTGGACGGTGGACGAGCCGGAGGACGTGGACCTCTGCGTCCGCCTCGGCGTCGACGCCATCATCACCAACCGCCCCGCGGCTGTTCTGCGGCAACTCGGCAGGGGTTGAATCCGGTCACCTTTGCCCTGGGCGTCACAGGGAGTGCTCCGGCGCGTTCGGTCCGTATTCGATCGTTACGAGTGCGTCACCGAGCGTGGATTGGCCGGTTTCCGGTCCAGTCCATTGGGGCATTCACACCGTGGCGTGGGGCAAAGGAGGTCTCGGGGGTGGCGTTGGTGGTGGCACAGGAGGTGCCCGCGTCGTCGAGCATGGCCGTACCCCATGGCCCTGCGGGCGTGGGCGAAGCAAGACACCGGATGCGTGCGCAGCTGCGCAGCAGCGGTGTGTCGGAGACGGTCATCGACGATGCGGTTCTGATCCTTTCCGAACTGCTCAGCAATGCCTGCCGGCACGGCAGGCCGCTCGGTGAGGACTTGGCCGGCGACGGGGACGTACGGGCCGCGTGGCGGGTGGACGACCGCGGCTGTCTGACGGTCGAGGTCACGGACGGCGGCGGCCCGACCCGCCCGGTTCCGGCCACACCGTCGGTCACCGCGCACGGCGGCCGCGGGCTCAACATCATCACGGCGCTCGCGGACGACTGGGGCGTGCGGGACGACGCCCGCGGCGAGGTCACCGTCTGGGTGGTCGTGCACAAGGACGTGCACGCGGAGGCCGCCGCGCACCGCCGGGACGACTTCGCCACGCGCATCAGCGCGCCGGCGGTCACGGACCTCGCGGGCCTGGACTTCGCGGACGCCTTCGACGACCTGGGCTGAATCAGGCTCGTGGGCCGCCCACTTGGGCCGAATCCCACCCTTGTCAGTACGAGCGGCTAGGCTCGCGCCCGTACGTACGAGAGCCGTATCCGGGAGACACCCAAGATGGCCAAGAAGCGCCCCCAGCCCAAGGGCAAGTCGCACGTCACCGACGGAGAGGTCCCGGTCGTCGGCGCGCGTGAGCCCTGCCCCTGCGGCAGCGGCCGCCGCTACAAGGCCTGCCACGGCCGGGCCGCCGCGCACGCGGTGACCGAGCTCGTGCAGCGCCCCTTCGAGGGCCTCGCGGGCGAGGGCGACTGGGTCGCTCTGCGTGAGCTCGTGCCCGCCGCGACCGTCGAGCTGCCCCTGAAGGACGGGCTGCCGGAGGGCGTCCCTTCGGTCACCCTCGCCACGGTGCTGCCCATGGCGTGGCCCGCGCTGCGCCGCGAGGACGGCTCGATCCTCCTCGGCCTGCAGAACGACACGCCGTCCGGCGACATCAGCCGCGACCTGGCCGACACCCTGCTGCGCGCCCTGGAGGCCGAGCCGGGCAATCCGGTGCAGGCCCGCCGCGCCCCGGCGGACGGTCCGCGGCTGCAGGACGTGCTCGACCCGAAGGGCACTTTCGAGCCGGTCGTGCACACGGGCTTCGAATTCTGGGTCCCGGACTCGGAGAACGCGTCGGGTGAGGTGGCCGCCTCCCTGGAGCGGGCCAACGCCGCGGCGATCCCGACCGTCAAGCTCTCCGGCGTGGACAGCGCCTACTGGTGCGAGACGCCGGAGAAGAACCACCTGCGGTGGGTCATGCCGCACCCGGAGGAGAAGCTCCTCGACGCGCTCGCGCGGCTGCACGCGGCGGGCGCCTCCTCGCTGGGCGAGGGCACGCGTCTGGTGGGCTCGTTCCGGGCGCACGGTCTGACCGTGCCGGTGTGGGACCTGCCGAGCTCCGTGCGGGCGGCGGACATCGAGAAGCCGGCCGCCGAGTTCGCCGAGCGCCTCACCTCCGCGCTGGCCACGGACGCGCCGCTGACGGCGGACGAGCGCCGCGCGCGCGGGGGCCTCACCAACCGACAGGTGACGCTCAGCTGACCCACAGCGGACCCCGGGCTGACCGACCGGTCAGCCGCTCAGGACGGTGAGAGCCTCTTCGGAATGGGTGACTCCGGTCACAACTCCCAGTAGTTGCAGGTAAATCCATGTCCGAATAGAAGAGATCGAATTTGCTAACTGCCGATCTCTTGTTACCGTTCGAGTAGCCCGGTTGCTGGTGCATCCCCCGTCGCCAGCAACCGGGCCCTTTCATGCCCGCGGCCGGACCGGTTTTCCTCAACCACCGTGCGACGGCGCCGAGTTGCTCCCCGAGCGCAGCAGCAGCGGCGCCTCGGCCCCGGCCGCGTACTCCGCCACCGCCGCGTACCGCGAGAGCTCCTCCCGGGTCCGCTCCCGCGGGGTCTCGCACATCCCCGGCTCGTCCTCGGCGCCCAGCGCGCAGTTGATCTGCACCGTGCGTCCGCCGGGCGCCATCAGGGTCAGGACGGCGCCCATTTCCGCGCCCGTCGCGTTGCGGTAGTAGGTGCGCGCCCATGTCTCACGCCCCTGGGTGAGCACACACGTCTGCGCTTCGATGCCGTCCGGGGAGGCCAGTTGGGGACCGCACTGGGCGGCGGTGGCCAGCCCCAGGCCGAGGCTGTGGAGGAGGGAGGAGCGCCGGGCGCCCGGTGTCGCGGGTTCGTCGTCGACCTTGTCGGCCGCTCCCGCGGGCGCCGACCCGGTCCGCTCGGGGCCTTCGGCCCGCTCCGCCTTCACCGGCGCCGCGGGCCCGTCGTCCACGGGCCCCGCGGAGGCGCCCGCCAGCGGCAGCGCGGCGGTGAGCACCACCACGGCGAGGAGTCCGAACAGGCGGAGGCGCGAGGCGGGCGGCGCGGCAGGCATGCGCCGAAGATATCGGCGCACACCCCTCACGACGGCTCGCCGCGCGCCCGATACCGCTACAACTCGGGCGCGCTCACACCCGTACGAGTGAGGGCGTCCACGACCGCGTCGACCACGGCCTCCACATCGGGCGCCCAGGGCGCCGACGAACCGGGCAGCGGCGCACGCTCCCAGCGGACCTGGCCCGCGCCCGTCGCCGACGGCGGCAGGGCGATGTATCCGCCCTCACCGTGGAAGCGCAGCGAGCCGGGCACGAAGTCCTGCGCGTACAGGAGCTCGCCGAGCTGCTCCATGGAGTACGGCGCCACGAGGATGAACAGTCGCTCCCGGTTCGCGATGACCGGGCCGAGGCGGACGTCGGCGCGCTCGAGTGCGGCGAGCGCGCGGGCGCCGGCGACGGCCGGCAGGCTCACGGCGCAGGGTGCGCGCCCCCCGGAGGACCCGGACGGGGCACCGGTGGCGAGCACGATGGGCGCGCCCGGCCGCTTGGTCCACCACCAGCGGACCATGCGCTCGTCGGTCGTCGCGGCGAGCAGTCCCGGGTCGAAGGGGTGCGCGCCGGGCACCGTGCACTCCGGGTCGGGGCAGGCACAGCGGACGCCGTCACGGCGGCCTCCCGCCTCGAGCCCTATGCCCGGCAGTACCGGCCACTGCCACGCTGTCGCGAACGTGAGGGCCGCGCTGAGCAGGTCAGACTTCCCGTTGTCACGCCTGGACAGGAGCCTGCGTCGCCTTCCGAGGATCTCGCGCATGAGCGCTCGTTCCTTTCCGTTGACCGAAGAGAACGCTGTGGGCCACATCACACCATGTGTCGATCAGTCACTGCGCGTACGTGCTGGAGCGCCCGAGCCCAGCCTGAACCGTCGGCCCGGGGCAGGGTGAACCCCTATAGTCCGGGCGCTTGCTGTGTCCTTTAAAAGCCTGGCGTGGGGTGGCGACGCCTGGCGTTTGCCGTCCCGCGTATTTCTCGCCGCCTCCCCCACGGGAGGATGGGGCACGGTCGTCGATGGTTATGACGCCCGGGTCCGTCACCAGGTTCCGGGTGGATCCCAACTGCCCCTGGTCTTCACCGAGTACGTACCCATCGCGGCCGCTATGACGCTCCGTCGAACAATGCCAGTCGACCGCAATATGCCGCTCCCTCAGTCAGTTTTTGGCCAAGTTGGAACCGCCCGGGACGAACGGGATCAGCATGGGATCGAACGGGAGAACAGAGATCGCATTACCGCAGAAGCCACTTGAGCACCACGGACACCAGGAATCCCAGCAGGACAATGCTGGACATCCCCTCTCCAGTGCGTGTACATGTGGAGACATTGCTGGCGGCGCAGAGCTGATAAGGCTGACATGGGGGTTTGCGATGCTATTGAGCAATATGCACCGGCCGGAAAGCCGGAAGCCATGACAACCCCACGCCTGCCGAAAGTGGCTGGAATCGATTCCCCTCCTGGACAGGTTCCCCCACCCGCACACACCGGCCCCCCCGCCCCCGCGGTGACACAGGTCACCCCCGCCGCCTCGGCCCCCGGAGCGGTGATCCAGGACCGCCTCGCCGGCTGGGTCTCCGACCTCACGACCCTGCACGAACTCACGGAACGGCTGGCCCGCACGGCCGCACTCGAGGACGCACTGCACGAACTGCTGCGCGCCGGAGCCGCCCTGGTGGGCGCCCGGCGCGGACTTGTCGTGCTGGAGCCGGGCGACGGACTGGGGCCTGACACCACCGTCGGGCTCGGCCTGTCCCGCCCCGACCTCGGGCACATCGAGACGGTGCCGCGCGGCGCCACCTCGTACGGCCGGATCCTGGACGGGCTCAGCACCGACCCCGAGTGCCGTGCCGACCTGCTCTCCGAGGACGGGCTCGACCCGCGCCACCGCGAGGTCGCCGCCCGCCTCGGCTACGCGGCGAGCTTCGCGCTGCCGCTCGCCACCGACGCGGCGGGGCGGCTGGGCGCGGCCGTCTGGCTGTACGACGAGCCGGCCGAGCCCGTGGAGCGCCAGCGCCATCTGATCGGCCTGTACGCGCGCTACGCCACCGAGCACCTGGCCCGCCTCCTCGAGACGGAGCGCACGCGCGCGTGGTCGCGCACGCTCGCCGACGAACTGCTCCCGGCGCGGCTGCCCCGCGTCGCCGGCGTGCAGCTCGCCGTGCGGCACCGCTCCGGGCCGCGCGGCGGCGGCGACTGGTACGACGCGCTGCCGCTGCCCGAGGGCGCACTCGGGCTCGCGGTCGGCTCCGTCACCGGCTCCGGCGCGAGCGCGGTCGCCGCGATGGGCCGGTTGCGCGCCTCGCTCCGGGCGTACGCCGTCATGGAGGGGGAGGACCCGGTCGCGGTCCTGTCCGACCTGGAGCTGCTGCTGCGGCTGACCGAGCCCGCGCGCAGCGCCACCGCCCTGTTCGCCTACTGCGAGCCGGCGCAGCGCAAGATCGTGCTCGCGGGCGCCGGGCACGCCCCGCCGCTGGTGATCGGCGAGCGGCGCACGGAGTTCGCGGAGACGACGCTGTCGGCGCCGCTCGGGATGCTCGCCTGCTGGGAGGCGCCGAGCGTGGAGATCGCGCCGGAGCCCGGCGAGACCGTGCTGCTGTACACGGACGGCCTGCTGCACCGCACCGGCGACCCCATGGACCGCGCGTTCACCCGCCTCCACGCGGCCGCCGCGAGCGTCCCGAAGGGCCTGCGCGACGACCCGGGCGCGATCGCGGACCACGTGCTGCACACCGTCCTCCCGGACGGGCTCGACGCGGTGGACAGCGACGAGGACGTGGTCCTGCTCGCGGCCCGGTTCGAGTAGCCGGTCCCGTACTGCCTGTAAGAGCCGCTTTGTAAGAGGTCATCCGGCCCTGGACCCCCTTCCGTACGCTCGTACGATGGAGGGGGTCCACTGCCATTTCAGGCCATATCCAGGCCGTACCCGGGCATTCCGAGGACCCGTCGAGGAGGAACCGTGTCGGAGGAGCTCACCACCCCGGAGACCCCGGAAGAAGAGCCCATCAAGCAGCGCAAGAACGGCCTCTACCCGGGCGTGTCCGACGAGCTCGCCGAGAACATGAAGTCCGGCTGGGCCGACACCGAGCTGCACGACCTGCGGCCGATCGCGCAGGCCGCGGAGACCGCCGCCCGCCGTGCCGCGCTGTCCGCCCGCTTCCCGGGCGAGCGCCTCGTCGTGCCCGCGGGCAACCTCAAGACGCGCTCGAACGACACGGAGTACGCCTTCCGCGCCTCGGTCGAGTACGCGTACCTGACCGGCAACCAGACGGAGGACGGCGTCCTCGTCCTGGAGCCCAGGGGCGACGGCCACGAGGCCACCATCTATCTGCTGCCGCGCTCCGACCGGGAGAACGGCGAGTTCTGGCTCGACGGCCAGGGCGAGCTGTGGGTCGGCCGCCGGCACTCCCTGACCGAGGCCGAGAAGCTGTACGGCATCCCCGCCTCCGACGTCCGCGAGCTCGCCGGCAAGCTGCGCGAGGCCACCGGCCCGGTGCGCGTCGTGCGCGGCTTCGACGCCGGCATCGAGGCCGCCCTGACCGACAAGGTCACCGCGGAGCGCGACGAGGAGCTGCGGGTCTTCCTCTCCGAGGCGCGGATCGTGAAGGACGCCTTCGAGATCGGCGAGCTGCAGAAGGCCGTCGACTCGACGGTGCGCGGCTTCGAGGACGTCGTGAAGGTCCTCGACAAGGCCGAGGCGACCAGCGAGCGCTACATCGAGGGCACGTTCTTCCTCCGCGCGCGCGTGGAGGGCAACGACATCGGCTACGGCTCCATCTGCGCCGCGGGCCCGCACGCCTGCACCCTGCACTGGGTCCGCAACGACGGCCCGGTCCGCTCCGGCGACCTGCTCCTGCTCGACGCGGGCGTGGAGACGCACACGTACTACACCGCCGACGTCACGCGCACGCTGCCGATCAACGGCACGTACAGCGAGATCCAGCGGAAGATCTACGACGCCGTGTACGAGGCCCAGGAGGCCGGCATCGCGGCCGTGCAGCCGGGCGCCAAGTACCGCGACTTCCACGACGCCTCGCAGCGCGTGCTCGCCGAGAAGCTCGTCGAGTGGGGTCTGGTCGAGGGCCCGGTCGAGCGCGTCCTGGAGCTGGGTCTGCAGCGCCGCTGGACCCTGCACGGCACGGGTCACATGCTCGGCATGGACGTCCACGACTGCGCGGCCGCGCGGACCGAGACCTACGTGGACGGCACGCTGGAGCCCGGCGTGGTCCTCACCGTCGAGCCGGGTCTGTACTTCCAGGCCGACGACTTGACGGTCCCGGAGGAGTACCGCGGCATCGGCGTCCGCATCGAGGACGACATCCTCGTCACCGAGGACGGCAACCGGAACCTGTCGGAGGGCCTGCCGCGCCGTGCCGACGAGGTCGAGGCATGGATGGCCCGCCTGAAGGGCTGACCCCCGGGTTCACCGCACGGCAGAGGGCCGCGACGTGCTGTCGCGGCCCTCTGCCGTGTCCGTCGTCCGTCCGTCGCGCCGCGGACGGGTCACACCGCCACCAGCGGCGCGTCCTTCTTCCACTTGAGGATCTTGTCGAAGCTGACCACGGCGCCGCCCCTGCCCGGCCGGTTCACGAAGTGCACGTGATCGGCCAGTTCCTGGATGAGGAAGAGGCCCCTGCCGTTCTCCGCGTAGTCGGGGCCGGGGCGGTCGGGCACCGGGCGGACGGCCGCCGCGGCACGGCCCCGCAGGGCGGGGAAGCCCGGGCCCGAGTCGGCCACTTCGATGCGGCACTTCTCGCCGTCCAGGTAGGCGGTGACCCGATAGGCGCCGGCCGACTCGCTGGCCGACCCCGACCCGCCGTGCTCCACCGCGTTCGCACACGCCTCGCTGAGCGCGACCGACAGGTCGTAGGAGATGTCGGGATCGACACCCGCGGTCTCCATGGTGCCCATGAGGAGGCGTCGGGCGAGCGGCACGCTCGCAGCATCGCGCCGCAGATGGAGGGACCACCAGATGCTCATGTTCCAGCCTCCAGGCCGCGGCTCGACATACCGATACGTATTGCCGCCACCGGCCCCGCGCAATCGCCCAGTTGACGTGATTGCGCCCATACGGCCGATGCGGAGTCCCGTGACGGCGAGGTAAAGGAGATACCGGACCTTGCGGACCTGCCGTATGGAGTGGGTAAGCCCAGTGCGATGATGAGCCCGCCATGTCTGCCCCCCACCAGCGCCAGCGCAGCGCGGCCGATCTTCGGCTGCTGAGGGCCGCGGTGTTCGCCGCGGTCTGTGTCGTGCTGTCCGCGGCGGGGCACGTCCTCGGTTCCACGGCCACCGTTCCGCTGTGGTCGCTGTCGCTCGGCTTCCTCACCGTCTTCTGTGCGGCCGTGCCGCTGGCCGGCCGTGAGCGGTCGCTGCCGGGCATCGCCGCCCTGCTGGGCGCCGGACAGATCGGCCTGCACTGCCTCTTCGGGGTGGGGCAGCACGGTTCCATGGCCATGGACACGGCGCGGCCCTCCGTCGTCGAGCAGGCCGCACGCCTGATGTGCGGGGCGGGTGCCTCGGCGCTCAGCCCGGTGCAGGCGCAGCGGATCCTCGACAACGCGCGCGTGCCGTCCACCGGGGCGCACCACGACATGGCGGGCGCGGCGAGTGCCTCGATGCCGCTACTGCCGTCCCTGCCGATGCTCATCGGTCACCTGCTGGCCGCGGCCGGCGCGGGCTGGCTGCTGCGCCGCGGCGATCTCGCCCTCGGCCGCCTCGTGCGACTCTCGCGGCTGTCGGCGCAGAGCGTCGCGGAAGGCGCGCTCGTCCGGTCCCTGCGCGCGGCCCTCGCTCTCGTCCGCGCCCTGCGGACGGGCCTCACGGGCTCGCCCGAGGACGTGCCGTGGGCGCCGCGCGGCGGGTTCGGACCGCCCCCCGTGCTGCGGGCGGCGGCGCTTCAGCACTCGGTGATCCGGCGCGGGCCGCCCGCCGCCGACGCGTTCCTCCTCGCTGCCTGACACGGCATCCGTACTCCACCGCGTACCGCGCGGGGTGAGGCGTGCCGTGCGGCACGCGCGCGTACCGCTTTCTCGCCGCTACGTAGACGTGTTCTCCGCTCCTCCGTAGACGTGCGTTCTCGCGGTCGCGCCCCTTCACCCTTCGCTGGATCCCGCTGAACGTGGAGTTCTTTCTGCCATGAAGAAGATGTCCCGCGCCGCTCTCGTCGGTGCCGCCGCCGTCTCCTCCGTCGTCCTCGTCTCCGCCCCGGCCTTCGCGCACGTGAGCGTGCAGCCCGAGGGCACCGCCGCCAAGGGCGGTTACGCCGTGGTCGACTTCAAGGTCCCCAACGAGCGCGACGACGCCGCCACGACCAAGCTCGAGGTCAGCTTCCCGACCGACCACCCGCTCGCCTCGGTGATGCCGCAGCCCATCCCGGGCTGGAAGGCCGAGGTCACCAAGTCGAAGCTCGACAAGCCGCTGGAGATGCACGGCGAGAAGATCACCGAGGCCGTCTCCAAGGTCACCTGGACCGCGACCGGTTCGGGCGACGACAAGGGCGTGCGGCCCGGCTACTTCCAGAAGTTCCCGCTGTCCATCGGCCAGCTGCCGACCGACACGGACCAGCTCGTCTTCAAGGCGATCCAGACGTACGACAACAAGGAGGTCGTGCGCTGGATCGAGCCGCAGCAGAAGGGCCAGGAGGAGCCGGAGAACCCGGCGCCCACCCTTGAGCTGTCGGCCGCGGAGGGCGACGAGCACGGTGCCTCCGGCGCCGCCTCCGACGACAAGAAGGAGGCCGCCGCGGCCTCCTCGGACACGTCCGCCGCAGATTCCGGCGGCTCCGACAGCGACACCACCGCCCGCGTCCTCGGCATCGTCGGTATCGCCGTCGGCATCGCCGGTGTGGCGTTCGGCGTTCTCGCGGGCCGTCGGCGTACCAACAGCTGAGCCACCCATGGCGGGTGCCGGGGTCGCGGTGGGCGACCCCGGCATCCGCCGGCCCCCTCACATCTGGGACATTTTTCTATGCGCAAGACCACGAAGCTGAGCAAGAAGACCCTGCTCGCCGCCGCCGGCCTGGTCACGGCGGCCACGTTCGCCCTGTCGGCCTGCGGAAGCGGCAACGACAGCGGCAAGCCCGTCGCCGAGGTGTCCGAGGAGACCGGTTCGCAGAAGGCGGCCACGGTCCTCGACAAGCCCTTCGAGAAGCCCGATCTGGTTCTCACCGACACCCACGGCAAGAAGTTCGACCTGCGCGCGCAGACCGCGGGCAAGCCGACGCTGATCTACTTCGGCTACACGAACTGCCCCGACGTCTGCCCGCTGACGATGAGCAACATCGCCGTCGCCAAGAAGGCCCTGCCCAAGGCCGAGCAGGACAAGCTGCAGGTCGTCTTCGTCACCACCGACCCGGACCGTGACACCCCGGCCGTGCTCGGCAAGTGGCTCAAGGCCCAGGACCCCGACTTCATCGGCCTGACCGGCGACTTCGCCACCATCCAGGGCAGCGCCCGCAAGCTCGGCATCTCCATCGAGCCGACGCAGAAGGACAAGAAGGGCAAGCTCGTGTCGATGCACGGCACGCAGGTCATCGCCTTCTCGCCGAAGACCGACGGCGGATACGTCCTGTACGGCGAGGACGCCACCGTCGACGACTACACCAAGGACCTCCCCAAGCTCGTCCGGGGAGCGAAGCCGTGAGGCGGACGGCCGTCGCACTCGGCGCCACGGCTCTCGCCGCCTCCCTCGCCCTGACGGCCTGCGGCTCGGACTCCGGTTCCGACGGCTCCGCCGGCAAGCCCGAGGTGAAGGTCGAGGACGCCTTCATCCCCGCGCCCGCCTCCGGTGACATGGCGGCCGGCTTCTTCGTCGTGCACAACGGCGGCGGCGCCGACACCCTCACCTCCGTGAGCAGCGACATCGCCGGGCAGGTCACCCTGCACAGCACCAAGGGCGGCGTCATGAAGGAGCAGGACTCCTTCGCCGTCCCCGCCAACGGCGAGCTGGACTTCGAGCGGGGCGGGAACCACCTCATGTTCGAGAACCTGAAGAAGCGGCCGAAGGAGGGCGACAAGGTGTCCGTGCAGCTGCACTTCGCCGAGTCCGGCACCGTCACCGTCGCCTTCCCGGTGAAGGCCGCCACCTACGACCCGACGTCGCACGCGTCTCATTGAGGGGCTGACCGCACGTGAAGACCATCGCTCCCCGCACGTGGCACCTGGTGCTGCTGTTCCTCGCCGTCACCGGAGCGCTCCTGGCCGGCGCCGCTCCCGCGTCCGCGCACGCCGCGCTGACCGGGAGCGACCCCCAGCAGGGAGCGGTGGTCGAGACGGCGCCGGAGAAGGTGTCGCTGAGCTTCTCCGAGGAGATCGCCGTGTCCGGCGGCGCCGTGCGCGTGCTCGACCCCTCGGGCAAGCGCGTCGACGACGGCAAGGTCGGCCGCGCGGGCGGCACGACGTACACGGTGGGCCTCCACTCGGGGCTGCCCGACGGCACGTTCACCGTCGCCTACCAGGTCGTCTCGGCCGACAGCCACCCCGTCTCCGGTGCCTTCACCTTCTCCATCGGCGCCCCCTCCAAGACGGCCGCCGTGGTCGCCGACCAGAACGCCGGGGGCGGTGTCGTCGGCGGCCTCTACGGCTTCGCGCGCTACGTCTCGTACGCGGGCTTCATGCTGCTCGTGGGCGGCGCCGCGTTCGTGCTCGGGTGCTGGCCGCGCGGCGCCGGGATCAAGCCGGTACAGCGGGTCGTGGTCGGGGCGTGGACCGCGCTGACCGCGGCCACCATCGCGATGCTCCTGATGCGCGGCTCGTACACCGGGTCGGGCAAGGTCGCCGACATCTTCGACATGACGCTGCTCGGCCAGGTGCTGCAGACGAAGACCGGTGCCGCGCTGACGTCCCGTCTGCTGCTGCTCGCGGCGGCCGCGCTCTTCATCGCGGTGCTGTTCGGCGCCTATGTGAAGCGGGCCGAGGACGGTGACAAGAAGGAGATCAAGGACCTCACCTTCGGGCTCGCGATCGGCGGCACCGTCGTCGCGGCCGGTCTGGCCGCGACCTGGGCCATGGCGGAGCACGCCTCGACCGGCATCCAGGCCGGCCTCGCGATGCCCGTCGACGTGCTGCACCTGCTCGCGGTCGCGGCCTGGCTCGGTGGCCTGACGACCCTGCTCGTCGCGCTGTACCGGGCGCCCTCCATCGAGGGTTCCGCGGTACGCCGCTTCTCCCGCGTGGCGTTCTGGAGCGTCGCCACCCTGGCGGCGACCGGGCTCTACCAGTCGTGGCGGCAGGTCGGCTCCTGGTCGGCGCTGACCGGCACGCGGTACGGGCAGCTGCTGCTGGTCAAGATCGGTCTGGTGGCCGTGCTCGTCGGCATCGCCTGGATCTCGCGCCGGTGGACGGGCCGGCTCTCCGAGCGGCTGTCCCCCGAGGCCGCCGCCACGACCGTGGTGGAGCAGCGCACGGCGGAGAAGAAGGAGAAGAAGAAGGAGCCGGTCACCGTCGGGGCCGGCGCCAAGACCGAGGACCCCGAGCGGGCCGCCCAGCTCGCCCGGCAGCGTGCCGCGATGGACAGCGCCCGGGAGAAGCGGGTCCGCGACGCCGACCCGCACCGCTTCGGGCTGCGCCGCTCCGTGCTCGCCGAGGCGGGCGTCGCGGTCGTCCTGCTCGCCGTCACCACCGTGCTGACCTCCACCGAGCCGGGCCGTACGGAGGAGGAGGCCAAGTCCGCCACCTCCGCCGCGCAGACGCAGTCGGGGCCGCTCTCCCTGAAGGTGCCGTTCGACACCGGGGGCGAGGACGGCAAGGGCACCGTCCTGCTGGACCTCGACCCGGGCCGCACCGGCGACAACGACATGCACGTCTACGTGGAGCGGCCCAACGGCAAGGCCTTCGACGTTCCCGAGGTGAAGATCGCCTTCACCCTGGAGTCGAAGAAGATCGGCCCGCTCTCCGTCGTGCCCGACCACATCGCCACGGGGCACTGGACCGCGAGCGGCGTCCAGATCCCGGTGGCCGGCGACTGGAAGATCGCGATGACCGTGCGCACCTCCGACATCGACCAAGTGACCGTCACCAAGAACGCGAAGATCGGCTGAACCACCATGGCTGACACCACCAAGGACGCGCCGTCGGGCATCTCCCGGCGGCGGCTGATCGGGACGGCGGGCGCCACCGGCATCGCCCTGGGCGCCGTCGGCGCGGGCGCGGGCTATGCCACGGCGTCCTCGAACTCCCCCGATCAGCAGGCCGCGTTGACGTCGCTGGGCGCGGACGAGGTGATGTTTCACGGGAAACATCAGCCCGGGATCACCACCCCGATGCAGGCCCGCGGCCACCTCGTCGCCTTCGACCTCGCCGCGGGCGCGGGCCGCAAGGAGGCCGCCGCGCTGCTGCGCCGCTGGTCGGCGACGGCCCAGCGGCTGATGGCGGGCGAGCCGGCCGGCTCCGACGACACCGATGTCGCCCGGGACGCCGGCCCGTCCTCCCTCACGGTCACCTTCGGCTTCGGCCACGGCTTCTTCTCCCGTACGGGACTGGAGAAGCAGCGCCCGGCCGCGCTCGACCCGCTGCCGGACTTCTTCTCCGACCACCTCGACAAGGCGCGCAGCAACGGCGACCTGTGGGTGCAGATCGGCGCCGACGACTCCCTGGTCGCCTTCCACGCGCTGCGGGCTCTCCAGAAGGACGCGCGCGGCGCGGCGAAGGTGCGCTGGCAGATGAACGGCTTCAACCGCTCGCCCGGCGCCACCTCCCACCCGATGACCGCCCGCAATCTGATGGGCCAGGTCGACGGGACCAACAACCCCAAGCCGTCGGAGTCGGACTTCGACCGGCGGATCTTCGTGCCGGGCTCGGGCTCGCCCGCGTGGATGGCGAACGGCTCGTACGCCGTCGTGCGCCGGATCCGGATGCTCCTGGACGACTGGGAGAAGCTCGCGACGAAGGCGCAGGAGGACGTCATCGGCCGCAAGAAGTCGACCGGTGCGCCATTGAGCGGCGGCGACGAGACGACCGATCCCGACCTGGAGAAGACCGACGCGAACGGTGACCTCGTCGTCCCGATCAACGCCCACGCCCGGATCAGCCGCCCGGACCAGAACGGCGGGGCCGCGATGCTGCGCCGCCCGTTCTCGTTCCACGACGGCTTCGACGCGGACGGCGTCCCGGACGCGGGGCTGCTCTTCGTGTGCTGGCAGGCGGACCCGCTGCGCGGCTTCGTGCCGGTGCAGCGCAAGCTCGACCGCGGCGACGCGCTCTCGCAGTTCATCCGGCACGAGGCGAGCGGGCTGTTCGCGGTGCCGGGCGGGGCGGCGAAGGGCGGCTACGTGGGGCAGGAGCTGCTGGAGGGCTGAGCCCCCGCCTGCTCCGGTCGCGGTGGCTGGGGGCAGGGGCGGGGCACGGTGGCCGGTGCCGCGTCCGTGAGCCGTGTCCCACAGGGCCCATTAGGGTGACCCCATGCCAGCCAGCTACGCGTATCTCGGTCCCGAGGGCACCTTCACCGAAGTCGCTCTGCGCACGCTCCCGGAGACGGCGACCCGTGAACTCGTCCCGGTGGTGTCCGTGCCCGCGGCGCTCGACGCCGTCCGCAACGGCGAGGCCGAGGCCGCGTTCGTGCCGATCGAGAACTCGGTCGAGGGCGGCATCACCACGACCCTCGACGAGCTGGTCGCGGGCGAGCCGCTGATGATCTACCGCGAAGTGCTGCTGGACATCACGTTCGCCCTGCTGGTCCGGCCGGGCACCGCGCTGAGCGAGATCAAGACGGTCACCGCGCATCCGGCGGCCCAGCCGCAGGTCAGGAACTGGATGAAGGCGCATCTGCCGGACGTGACCTGGGAGTCGTCCGCGTCGAACGCGGACGGTGCGCGGCTCGTCCAGGAGGGCCGGTTCGACGCGGCGTTCGCCGGGGAGTTCGCGGCCGAGCGCTACGGTCTGGTGCCGCTGGTCACCGAGATCCACGACGCGGAGAACGCGCAGACCCGGTTCGTCCTGGTCGGCCGTCCCGCCCGGCCCGCGGCGCCGACCGGCGCGGACAAGACGTCGGTCGTCATCTGGCAGCGCGAGGACCACCCCGGTGCCCTGATGGAGCTCCTCCAGCAGTTCGCGATCCGCGGGGTCAACCTGATGCTGCTGCAGTCCCGGCCCACCGGTAAGGGCATCGGTGACTACTGCTTCGCCATCGACGCGGAGGGCCACATCGCGGACCGCCGGGTGGCCGAGGCGCTGATGGGTCTGAAGCGGGCGTGCCCGAAGGTCCGCTTCCTCGGTTCGTACCCGCGTGCGGGCGTCGCCGTCACGGACGTGCGGCCGCTGCGCACGGGCACGTCCGACGACGAGTTCGTGGCGGCGTCGGACTGGCTGGCGCGCTGCCAGGACGGCCGCTTCTAGCAAGCCGTCGCACCCCGCCGGGCCCGGTTCTCCACCGTCGGGCCCGGTTTCCTGTGGTCTCGGCACCCTGTCCTACCAGCGGATTTTCTTCATCCACAAGAGTTATCCACAGGTGACCTTCTCGACCTGGGGACAAGTCGACAGGAAGGCGTGACATGGTCGACAAATCGCCCTACAGCCCACAAGTCCGTCCACAGCCCCGCACGTCACCCCTCGTCCACCCTTTTCCCTTGATCAACTCTTTGGAGTGAAGGGTTTCCACCCGAAAGTGAGCATGAGTCGGGTTTGGAACGGGAATCCTTCGCCACACATGCGGCTTTCGGAACCATCACTTCCGGTGTCCACAGTTCTTTCTCACAGCCTGTGGATAACTCTTCGAAGCTGTGTACTCCTGTGGACAACGGAGGCCCAAGTCCCGGCTCCCGCAAGGGAGTCGAGTCAAGGCGGCACCTTCCACATGCCCCTTTCCAGGGAAAGGCGGCGATCTTATTGACAGTCGCCCACAGGCCCCGTGTCGATCTTTTCCGGTTGCGTTCCGCCCTTAATTCACATTCCGGCAAATAGGGCATAAAGCAGCGCAACGGATATCGGGTCGAGAGCCGGAACCGCGCACCGGTAGCCTTGAGGGGTGATTGACCTTCGCCTGCTCCGTGAGGACCCCGACCGTGTTCGCGCCTCCCAGCGCGCCCGTGGAGAGGACGTCGCGCTCGTCGACTCCGTCCTGTCCGCCGACGAGCGGCGCAGGTCGTCCGGGCTCCGCTTCGACGAACTCCGTTCCGAGCAGAAGTCGCTCGGCAAGCTGATCCCCAAGGCCTCCCCCGAGGAGCGCCAGGAGCTGCTGAAGAAGACGGGCGAGCTGTCCGCCGCCGTGAAGGCGGCCGAGGCCGAGCAGCGCGAGGCCGAGGAAGAGACCCAGCGCCTGGCGCTCCAGCTCGGCAACATCGTGCACCCCGACGTCCCGCGCGGCGGCGAGGAGGACTTCGTCGTCCTGGAGACGCACGGCACGATCCGCGACTTCGGCGCCGAGGGCTTCGAGCCCAAGGACCACCTGGAGCTCGGCGAGGCGCTCGGCGCCATCGACGTCGAGCGCGGCGCGAAGGTCTCCGGCTCGCGCTTCTACTACCTGACGGGCGTCGGCGCGCTCCTGGAGCTCGCGCTCGTCAACGCGGCGATCGCGCAGGCCACCGAGGCC
The DNA here is from genome assembly GCF_030766975.1 of Streptomyces sp. KL116D. NCBI lineage: Bacteria > Bacillati > Actinomycetota > Actinomycetes > Kitasatosporales > Streptomycetaceae > Streptomyces > Streptomyces sp. KL116D. The sequence goes on from NZ_JASERH010000026.1 coordinate 31,177, forward strand.
GGCTTCACGCCGATGCTGACCCCGGCCCTGGTGCGCCCGCGCGCCATGGAGGGCACCGGCTTCCTCGGCCAGGCCGCGGAGAACGTGTACCACCTGGAGAAGGACGACTACTACCTGGTCGGCACCTCCGAGGTCCCGCTCGCCGCGTACCACATGGACGAGATCATCGACGCGGACCAGCTCCCGCTGCGCTACGCCGGTTTCTCGCCCTGCTTCCGCCGCGAGGCGGGCACGTACGGCAAGGACACCCGCGGCATCTTCCGCGTGCACCAGTTCGACAAGGTCGAGATGTTCTCGTACGTCGACCCGGAGGACGCGCAGAACGAGCACCAGCGGCTCCTGGACTGGGAGAAGCAGTGGCTGACCGGCCTGGAGCTGCCCTTCCAGGTGATCGACGTCGCCACCGGTGACCTCGGCTCCTCCGCCTCGCGCAAGTTCGACTGCGAGGCGTGGATCCCGACGCAGGGCAAGTACCGCGAGCTGACCTCGGCGTCGAACTGCGACGGCTTCCAGGCACGCCGCCTGTCGGTCCGGATGCGGGACGGCAAGAAGGTCCAGCCCCTCGCGACGCTGAACGGCACGCTGTGTGCCGTTCCGCGCACGATCGTCGCCATCCTGGAGAATCACCAGCAGGCCGACGGCTCCGTGCACGTGCCGGAGGTGCTGCGTCCGTACCTCGGGGGACGAACCACTCTTGACCCCAAATAAGTGCAGTCTGGAGCCGATCCCCAAGTGAGCCACCCCGCTCCCGTGACACCTGCGTTTCCGTACAAGCTCGTCGCGACCGACCTCGACGGAACGCTGCTGCGTCCCGACGAGACCGTCTCCACGCGCACCCGTGAGGCGCTCACCGCGGCCACCGCGGCGGGCGCCGCGCACATCATCGTGACCGGCAGGGCCGTGCCCTGGACCCGGCACATCCTCGACGACCTCGGGTACGAGGGACTCGCGGTGTGCGGCCAGGGCGCGCAGGTCTATCACGCGGGGGAGCACCGGCTCCTCACGTCCGTGACGCTCGACCGGCAGCTGGCCGGTCTGGCGCTGTCGAAGATCGAGGCGGAGCTCGGCCCGCTGGCGCTGGCCGCGAGCCGGGACGGCCTGGAGGGCGAGGTGATCGTCGGCCCCGGGTACCAGGTGGGCGAGGGGCATCTGCCGGCCGTACCGTTCACGGACGTCTCGGAGCTGTGGGCCGCGCCGCTCAACAAGGTGTACGTGCAGCACCCCCGCATGACGGACGACGAGCTGGCGGCGGTGGCGCGCTCCGTGGCCGGCGATCTGGTCGGCGTCACGATGGCCGGCGAGGGCATCGTGGAGCTGCTCCCGCTCGGCCTCTCCAAGGCCACGGGCCTCTCCCTGGCGGCCCGCCGCCTGGGCGCGAAGGCGGCGGACACGATCGCCTTCGGCGACATGCCCAACGACATCCCGATGTTCGGCTGGGCGTCGTACGGCGTGGCGATGGCCAACGCGCACGCGGAGCTGAAGTCGGTGGCCAGCGAGGTCACGTCGTCGAACGCGGACGACGGGATCGCGGTGGTGCTGGAGCGGTTGCTGGGCTGAGCCCGGCAACGGTGGGCTCAGCCCGTATCAGTGGGCTGAGCTCCGCAACGGCTGCGACGGTGGGCGGAGGATGCGCGGATCGAACGCGCGCGGGGGGTCAGCCCCGACGACGACTCGCTTTCAATCAAGCACAGTGCAAGTCGCTGCCTTACCACTCGGCCAATCCTCCGGGTGGGCGGCCCACGTGCCGCTGAGGGCACGTGCTCGAAGCGGCCGCCCCGGGCAGTACCCCTGGGGCGGGGGCTCCACGGAGTGCAGTGACTACTCCGGAGCCGGCCTGGGGCTGCCCTGTCGGGAGCTGGACGGACTACTGATCATCATCGTCTCGCTCCTCTCCCAGTGGACGGGCGCCGGCGGCATCGGAACCGGTCGGCGCGGTGACACAACTACTGTGCCCCCGCGCCGAGTTCACCGCCACCGAATAAAACGCGGCACGGATCGCGGCTCACTTGCGGCGCCGCCACCTGCGCCGCCGCGCCTTGCTGAAGAACCAGCCCGCGGGTGGCTCGTCCGAGCGCCAGGGCTGCGGATCCGGTCCTCCGTCGGCCCACCGGGCGGTGAGCATACGCGCCCGCGCGGACGGCTCGGCGGTCTCCGCCGAGCGGATGAAGTCGGCGTCCAGGACCACGTCGTCCCAGGTGTCGTCGCCCTGACCGGGCCGGTCCCCCTCGCGGATCGGTTCGGATGCCATCTCGGGTCCTCCTCGGGCGGCACATCGGACAGCGCACCCTCCCCTCAGTGTCCGGACGGGAGGGTGAAGGCAGCGTCAAGATCACGGAGCCGGCGCCGGGACTACTCCTCGCCCGCCAGCTTCAGCGTGCGCAGCTTCTGCCCCGCGTACCAGGTCGCCAGGACGGTCACGGCCACCAGGAACACGGTCGCGAGGGGCAGGCCCACGTCCGAGGTGACGAGGTCGCCGCCGGACACCTTGTGGGCGACCGCGAGGGACCACTGCTGCACGCTGAGGGTGCGCGCCCCGGCGACCAGGGAGCCGAAGAGGGCCTCCCAGACGAGGGCGTAGACCAGGCCGAAGACGACCGCGTGCCGGGTGACCGTGCCGAGCAGCAGGAAGATCGCGGCGTACGCGATGGAGGCCACGAGGGCGGCGATCGTGTACGCGACGGCGATCTGCTGCCCGTTCCCGTTCAGGATCAGGCCCGCGATCAGCGTCGGGACGGCGGAGAACACCATCGTGACGGCGACGGCCACGATGAGCTTGGTGAAGATGATCGTGGGCCGCTTGATCGGCTTCGACAGCAGATAGACGACGGAGCCGTCGTCGATCTCCGGGCCGATCGCGCCGGTGCCCGCGATGACGCCGATGAGCGGCACCATCGTGGCGAGCGCGAAGCCGCCCAGGACGTCGGACGCGGTCTGGTCGTCGGCTCCCGTGAGGCCGCGCACCAGTGCGGCGATCACGACGAGCAGCACCGGCAGCGCGAAGAGGATGAGGGCCCGGCGGCGGCCGAGCAGCGCTCGGTAGGTGAGCCGGGCGACAGTGGGGTCGTACATCAGGGCCTCCTACGCCGTGACTAGGCCGCGACGAGATACGAGAAGACGGACTCGAGGGACTCGTCGGACGGCGAGACCGTGAGCAGGCGGATGCCGTGGGCCTGCGCGACCTTCGGGAGCAGCACCGTGAACCGGCCGAAGTCGACGGCCTGGATGCGCAGCGCGCCCTCCTTCAGGTCGACTTCGATGCCCGCCGTCGACGGGTCCGCGATCAGTGCGGCGGCCAGCGCGCGGTCGTCGCTGGAGCGGACCAGGTAGCGGTGCGGGCGGTCGGTCATCAGCCGGCGGATCTTGCGGAAGTCGCCGCTGGCAGCGTGCCGTCCGGCGACGATCACCTCGATGTGCGAGGCGAGCTGCTCGACCTCTTCGAGGATGTGCGAGGAGAAGAGCACCGTGCGGCCCTCGTCCCCCATGCGGCGCAGCAGGTCCATGAGCTGCATCCGCTGGCGCGGGTCCATCCCGTTGAACGGCTCGTCGAGGAGGAGCACCGACGGGTCGTGGACCAGCGCGGACGCCATCTTCACGCGCTGGCGCATGCCCTTGGAGTACGTCGAGATCTTGCGGTCCTGCGCGTACTCCATCTCGACGGTGGCGAGTGCCTGCTGGGCCGCCTTCTTGCCGAGGCCGTGCAACTCCGCGTTGGCGACGACGAATTCCTGTCCCGTGAGGAAGTCGTACATCGCCTCGCGCTCGGGGACGATGCCGATGTGCCGGTAGATCTGCTCGTTGCGCCAGATCGGCTGCCCGTCGAGGGTCACCGATCCGTTCGACGGGGCCAGGAAGCCGCCCATCATGTTGATCAGCGTGGACTTCCCCGCGCCGTTCGGACCGAGCAGGCCGGTGACACCGGGGCCGATGGTCATCGTGATGTCGTTGACCGCGACGACGTTGCCGAACCAGCGCGATACGTGGTCGATGTTGATCGAGGTCACAGTCCGACCTTCCGGTAGCGGCGCATCAGCAGTCCGTAGGAGCCTGCGATGAGCCCGAGGACGACGAGCAGATAGATCACGCCCTGGCCGGCCGAGGGTCCGTCGGCTCCGGGGAAGGCGGACGTGGCGCCGAGGAAGGCGGTCTGTACGCCGTCGATGAGCGTGATCGGCGAGAAGAGGCCGAGCCAGGTCACCGCGCTGCCGTTGTCCTGCGTGTCCGCGATCGCCTGGACCGTGGAGACCGCCCCGTAGGAGATGGTCAGGACGGCGATGACGGCGGCGATGCCGAAGCCGCGGCGGGGGGTGACGGCGGAGACGACGAGGCCGATCCCGGCGAAAAGCAGCGACAACAGCACCACGGATACCAGTCCTTGGGCGAATCCCTTGGTCTGCTCGGTGAAGTCCAGCTTGGCGAGCAGCGAGCCTACGTAGAGGACGATCAGCGGCGCGGCCGTGAGGATGAACAGGGCCGATGCCATGGCGGCGAACTTCGCGACCACGTAGTCGACGCGCTCGATGGGCCGCGAGAAGTAGAGGGGGATCGACTTGAAGCGCAGGTCGCGGGAGACGGCCTGCGGCGCCTGGGACGCCACGTAGAGGCCGATCACCGCCTGGAGGACGATCGCGTAGCGCGTGTAGTCCAGCGGGAGGTCTTTCGCCTTCGTGGCGACGGCGACCGCGACCATGATCAGGGCCGGTACGCACATCACGACGAAGAGCAGCATCGGCAGCACCTTCGACTTGGCCGAGCGGCCCAGGCCGTACGCGCCGCGCAGGCTCTGCGAGAAGAGCGAGCGGCGGGCGTACGCGCGGCCGAGGCGCGGGCCGTCGTAGTGGCGGTAGCCGATGTTGTGGATCTGGGTGGACGCGCGGTCCGTGGGCATGGGCTCAGTGGTCATCGCGCCCGCCTCCCGTCTGCTGTGCGGTCACGGAGGCGAGCTGCTCCTGCTGCTGCTCGGCCGCCGGGCGGAAGACCTCCGCGATCTGGTGCCTGCGCTGCTCCATGCGGACCAGGCCGAGGCCGAGGTCGGCGACGACGTCGCGCACGATGTCGTACGTCTCCTCGCCCTGTGCGGTGATGAGGACGGTGTGCCCGGCGCCCGGCAGCTCGCCGCCCGTGTGCGTCTCGATGCCGCGCCGCGCGAAGGCGTCGCGCAACGCGCGCGTGCCGTCGGGGTGCTCGTCGGTGTCGGTGACCTCGATCGCGAGCGTCGCCGTGTTCTGCGTGAAGTCCGTGGTGGAGCTGGAGCGCAGCAGCTTGCCGCCGTCGATGACGACGACGTGGTCACAGGTGCGCTCCAGCTCGCCGAGCAGGTGCGAGGTGACCAGGACCGAGATGCCGAAGTCCGTGTGGACGCGGCGGATCAGGCCGAGCATGTCGTCCCGGCCGACCGGGTCGAGCCCGTTCGTCGGCTCGTCCAGGAACACCAGCTGCGGGTCGTGGACCAGCGCCTGGGCCAGCTTCACGCGCTGCTTCATGCCCGTCGAGTAGCCGCCGATGGGGCGGTAGCGCTCCTCGTACAGGCCGACGTGGCGCAGCGTGTCCGCCGTGCGCTCGCGGGCCGCGGTCGGGGGCAGTCCGGACATCCGCGCCATGTGGACGACGAACTCGGTGGCCGAGACGTCGGGCGGCAGACAGTCGTGCTCCGGCATGTACCCGACCCGCTCGCGGATCTCGGCGCCCTTGGTCGCGACGTCGAGGCCGAGCACTTCGGCGCGGCCCTCCGTGGCGGGGGACAGACCCAGCAGGATCTTGATCATGGTGGACTTGCCGGCTCCATTGGCTCCGACGAGTCCGGTCACACCGGGCCCGATGTCCATGGTCAGCCGGTCAAGCGCGGTCACCCGGGGGAACCGCTTGCTCAGGCTTTCGGTCGCGATCACAGTCACGTTTCGACGGTAGTGGCGCAGACCACACCCGGGCGTCAGACCGTGGGGTCGACCTCGTATGAGACCTGAGTATTACGGGTCCCTAGGGGTCCTACCTGAGTAGCCCGTCCCGACCGGGCCCTTCCCTCGTCCCGGTGGCCGCACTGTGCACATCAGGGAGCTTTTCCACAGCTTGCTGCAGGCCCCTTGACGTCGCCGCCAGGCATTGTCACATTCATCAGTGTCAAGTTACGAGCGCGTACGGCGACGGCCCGGTCACGGGCGGCCGTGACCGGGACGGACGGTGGCATGACCTCAGCAGTGGTACGGGAACTCTCCGCGGAGCTGCGGGGGTTCAGGGAAGTGCAGACGCTCGCGTACGCCTGCGCGGAAGCGGTCGCGGCACAGCTCAAGCCCGGGGTGACGGAGCGCGAGGCGGCGCGGATGCAGCGGGAGTGGCTGCGCGAGCGCGGGGTGCGGGACTGGTTCCACCTGCCCTTCGCCTGGTTCGGGGACCGCACGGCGTTCGCGAACTTCCGCATACCGCTGCAGTTCTTCCCGACGAACCGCAGGCTCGAGGCGGGGATGCCGTTCATCCTCGACATGGCTCCGGTCCACAAGGGCTTCACCGCGGACATCGGCTACTCGGGCTGCCTGGGCCTCAACCCCGTGCACGACAAGCTGCTCGCGGACCTGGAGGCCCATCGCGAGCTGATCCTGCGCGAGGTGCGGGAGCGCCGCACGCTGCGCGAGATCTACGAGGACGTCGACCGGCTGATGGTCCGCCAGGGCTATGCGAACCGGCACCGGGCGTACCCCTTCGGCGTCATCGCGCACAAGGTCGACCGGGTCAGGGAGCGGCGGATCAACCCCACGCTGTTCGGCTTCGGCACGCAGTCGCTCAAGGGCCTGGCGAGCGACGCGGTGCACGGACACCGGGACGGCTGGTCGCCGCTGTGGTCGCCGTACAGATTCTCCGACCACCCGCCGCGGCCCGGCCTGTGGGCGGTGGAGCCGCACCTCGGATTCAGGGGCACGGGCGCGAAGTTCGAGGAGATCCTCGTGGTCACGGACTCCACGGACCCCGAGGAGAGCGCCTTCTGGCTGGACGACGATCTGCCGCACGTGCGGCGCTGGGCGGAGGGCATCTGATGACGGACCTGATGAAGATCCATGGCGCGCGCGAGCGCTGGGTGAGCACGGGCGGGGTCGAGCTGTGCGTCGTCGAACTCGGCGACGCGGCGCGGCCGACCGTCGTGCTCGTGCACGGCTACCCGGACTCCAAGGAGGTGTGGTCGGAGGTCGCCACCCGCCTCGCGGACCGCTTCCACGTGGTGCTCTACGACGTGCGCGGGATGGGCCGCTCCACGGCGCCGGCCCCGCTGCGCGGCGGCTACACGCTGGAGAAGCTGACCGACGACTTCCTGGCGGTCATCGACGCCGTGAGCCCCGACCGGCCCGTCCACCTGGTGGGGCACGACTGGGGTTCGGTGCAGTCGTGGGAGTTCGCCACGGTCAAGCGCACCGAGGGCCGCATCGCGTCCTTCACCTCGATGTCGGGCCCGTCCCTCGACCACTTCGGGCACTGGATCAAGCAGCGCATGAAGCGACCCACGCCCCGCAAGGTCGGCCAGCTCCTCGGCCAGGGCGCCAAGTCCTGGTACGTGTACATGCTGCACACGCCCGTCCTGCCCGAGCTGGCCTGGCGCGGCCCGCTCGGCAAGCGCTGGCCGAAGATCCTGGAGCGCGTGGAGCGGGTCCCGGCCGGTGACTACCCGACGCCGTCCCTGCCCTCCGACGCCGCGCACGGCGCGTGGCTCTACCGGGACAACGTGCGGGCGAGGCTGCGCCGCCCCCGGGAGGACGCGTACGCGCACACGCCCGTGCAACTCATCACGCCGCTCGGCGACGCCTTCCTGTCGCCGAAGCTGTACGACCGGCTGGAGCTGTGGGCGCCCCGGCTGACCCGCCGCACGCTGCCCGCCAAGCACTGGGTGGCGCGCACCAGGCCGGACCAACTGGCCGCTTGGATCGGCGAGTTCGTGACGACGAACGAGGACCTGGAGGCGGGCGTGCCCGCGCAGCGCACCGTGGCCGACGGCAAGTACGCGGACCGGTTCGGCGGCCAGCTCGTCCTGGTGACCGGCGCGGGCAGCGGCATCGGCCGGGCCACCGCGTTCGCGTTCGCCGAGGCCGGCGCGCGCGTGATCGCGGTCGACCGGGACGCCGAGAGCGCCGCGCGCACCGCCGAGATGGCCCAGCTCATCGGCGCGCCGAAGGCCTGGGCCGAGACCGTCGACGTGACCGACGAGCAGGCCATGGAGAAGCTCGCCGAGAAGGTCGCCGCCGAGTACGGCGTGCTCGACGTCCTGGTGAACAACGCGGGGATCGGTCTGTCCGGGTCCTTCTTCGACACGACCCCGGAGGACTGGAAGAAGGTCCTCGACGTGAACCTGTGGGGCGTCATCCACGGCTGTCGGCTCTTCGGCAAGCAGATGGCCGAGCGCGGACAGGGCGGCCACATCGTGAACACCGCGTCCGCCGCGGCGTACCAGCCCTCGAAGGCGCTGCCCGCCTACTCCACGTCCAAGGCGGCGGTCCTCATGCTGAGCGAGTGCCTGCGCGCCGAGCTGTCGGACCAGGGCATCGGGGTGTCCGCGATCTGCCCGGGACTGGTGAACACGAACATCACGGCGACGGCCCGGTTCGCCGGGGTCGACGCCGAGGAGGAGAAGCGCCGCCAGAAGAAGTCCTCGCGCCTGTACGGCCTGCGCAACTACCCGCCGGAGAAGGTCGCCGACGCGATCCTGAGCGCCGTCGTGCACGACAAGGCGGTCGTCCCGGTCACCCCGGAGGCGCGCGGCGCCCACCTCATGTCCCGCTTCACGCCCAGGGCGCTGCGGGCGATCGCCCGGATGGAGCCGCCGTTGTGAGCGCGGACGACCGGACGGGCTGCGACGAGGTGACGCTCGGCCTGCTGCCCACCTGGCGCGAGTTGGGTGCGGCCGTCCCCCGCTACCTGCGTCGGTCGTACCATCCCTCGCAGGAGGGTTCGCTGCGCAAGGCGGTCGAGTACCTGGCCGCCTCGCCCGCGGCCCGGGCGGCGGCCGGCGCGGTCGGCCGCTCGGCCGTCGCGTGACAGGACCGGGCCCTTCCACAGCTGTGACCAGGTACGACCAAGGGGCGTGGGTGTGACGGAGCAATCGGTGCAGTCGGCCGCCGAATACCGGATCGAGGACCTGGCCCACCACAGCGGCGCCACGGTCCGCACCATCCGGGCCTACCAGGACCGCGGTCTGCTGCCGCGCCCCGAGCGCCGCGGCCGGGCCAATGTGTACACGGACACGCACCTGTCCCGGCTGCGCCAGATCGCCGACCTGCTCGACCGCGGCTACACCCTGGCGTCGATCAAGGAACTCCTGGAGGCCTGGGACGCGGGGCGGGGCCTCGGCGGCGTACTCGGTCTGGTCGCCGAGGTGGACGGCCCGTGGACGGACGAGCGGGCGGGCCGCATCACCCGGACCGAGCTGGACGAGAGGTTCGGCGGGGACCCCGACGAGGCCGCCGTGCAGGACGCGATCGAGCTGGGCGTGCTGGAGCGGGTACCGGGAAAGTCCGACGAGTTCCTCGTCCCGAGCCCCCAAGAGCTGTCCGTGGCGGTGGAGTTGTACGCGGCGGGAGTTCCGCTGTCCGCAATCTCCGGCCACCTGCGTGAGTTGAGGGGGCAGATCGAGCACATAGCGGCGCGTTTCCTGGAGTTCACGACCGAGCACGTCTTCGCGCGCTATCTCGGCCCGTATCCGCCCACGGACGCGGAAGCCGCCGAGGCGGCCTCGCTCGTACGCCGGCTGCGCCCGCTCGCCCAGCAGTCGGTCGACGCCGAACTGGCGCGGGCCATGCGGCTGTTCGCGACCAAGCACCTGCACCGGCACCTGGCCGAGGGCCCGGTGGCGTCCCCCGTGGACGAGCCGCAGTCCGTCACCGTACCGGCCGCGACAATGCGGGCCGTCCGCACGCTGGTTGGGCCGCAGAACGTCTCGGCGTTCATCGCGGCGGCCGCCGAACGCGAGGTACAGGCAAGGACATTGGATGCATTGACCTCAAACAACCCTAAATCCAGCATAGTTGACCAAATGGGGCCATCCGATTGAGAGTTGTCCACAGGATTGCCAATTCCCCTGTGGATAACCGGACTTGCTTGTGGATCAAACATGCGAGCAAAAATTTCTGAGTGAAATCCACCTGCGCTCCGGACGACTCCCGGGCACCCTGGCGCCATGAATGAGCAACGCACCGTCAAGGTGTCGAAGTACCTCTCGAAGCACCTGCGTCACCAACCGGAGCGGATCGGCCTGACCCTCGACGAGGCCGGCTGGGTGGAGATCGGGGAGCTGCTCGCCGCGGCCGCCGCGCACGGCTTCCGGATCAGCCGGGACGAGCTCGACCACGTCGTCGCCGTCAACGACAAGCGGCGCTTCACGATCGACGGCGCCCGGATCCGCGCCAACCAGGGCCACACGATCGACGTCGACCTCGGCCTCGCCCCCGCGGAGCCGCCCGCGTACCTGTACCACGGCACCGTCGCCCGCCACCTCGACGCGATCCGGGCGGAGGGGCTGCGCCCCATGGCCCGGCACGACGTCCACCTCTCCGCGGACCGCGAGACGGCGACCCGGGTCGGCGCCCGGCGCGGCCGGCCGATCGTGCTGCCGGTCGACGCGGGCGCCATGCACCACGACGGCCACGTCTTCCGGGTGAGCACCAACGGCGTCTGGCTCACCGCCGCCGTACCCCCGCGGTACCTGCGGTTCACCGGCTGACGGCCGTCCCGGGACCGGCCTCCTGCGGCATGATCGGTGGTATGGACCACCCGCACCTGCCCACGACCGAGGCGGCCGTCACCGCCCTGCGCGAGACGGCTCGCGCGTTCCACCTCGAGATCGAGGTGACCCACGACATCGGCGCGGACCAGACCTCCCGCCGCACCACCGCGGGCGTCGGCGTGACCACCGACCCCGACGGTTCGCTGCCGCACGAGGCCTTCGTGGAGCTGGGTGGCTCCCCGCGGATCAGCGTCCGGCTCTTCCCCGAGGACGACGCGCTGATCACGGTCGAGGGAGTCGAGTTCCACGACGTCCCGCGCGACGAGGTGCCCGCGTTCCTCCGGTCCTGCTACGGCGGCCTCGCCTACGTGCACGGTAAGCGTTTCCCGCCCGGCTACCGGCTCGTCGTGCCGCTGCCCGGCGACCGCACGTACAAGGAGTTCCTGCCGATGATCAACCTCACCCGCTGGCTGAGCGGGCGCGTGCGCTGAGCCCTGACCCCGGCCGCCCCCGGCCCGGTCCACCGCCCTCCGAGGCGCCGCGCCACCGCCCCGTGCACCCCCCGGCCACCCCGCGCACACCGCAGGCGGTCCGCATACGCTCACAGGCATGACCGACAAGACCCCGCTCCGCCTGAGCACCGTGATCCTGCCCTACCGCCGCTGGCACGAGGGCGCCCGTGAGGCGTGGGTGCGCGCCGAGGAGCTGGGCTTCCACACGGCGTACACGTACGACCACCTGTCCTGGCGCGTCCCGTTCCGCGACGGCCCGTGGTTCGGCGCGGTCCCGACGCTGACCGCGGCGGCGGGCGTCACCTCGCGGCTGCGCCTGGGCACCCTGGTCACCTCGCCGAACTTCCGGCACCCGGTCACCCTCGCCAAGGAACTGATCTCGCTCGACGACATCTCCGGCGGCCGGATCACGCTGGGCATCGGCGCGGGCGGCACCGGCTTCGACGCGAGCGCCCTCGCGCCCAGCGGCCAGGAGGCATGGACACCGCGCGAACGGGCCGACCGTTTCGCGGAGTTCGTCCCCCTGCTCGACCGGCTGCTCACCGAGGACGAGGTCTCGTACGACGGCACGTTCTACTCGGCGGGCGGCGCCCAGAACATCCCGGGCTGCGTGCAGCGTCCCCGGCTGCCCTTCGCCGTGGCCGCGACCGGCCCGCGCGGGCTGAAGCTCGCCGCGCGCCACGGGCAGGCCTGGGTGACCACGGGCGACCCGAAGCTGTACGAGACGGGCACCCCGGAGGAATCAATTCAGGCCATTCGCGGACAGGTGGAGAAGCTGACCGCGGCCTGCGACGCCATCGGCCGCGACGCCGCCGAGCTCGACCGGATCCTGCTCACCGGATTCACCCCGGAGCGGGGCCGCCCACTGGAGTCGGTCGATGCCTTCGTGGACTTCGCGGGCCGACACCGGGAGCTGGGATTCACCGAGATCGTCCTGCACTGGCCGATCTCCGACACCGCCTTCGAGGCCGACCAGAAGGTCTTCGAGGCCATCGCCACGGACGCGCTCGCCCAGCTCGGCTGACCCGGCCGGCCCGTCAGGCCCGGCCGCGCCACGGGTGCCGGGCCCGGCGGGAACGCCCGCGCGCCGGGCGGGGCACATGCGCCAGGAACGTACTCATCTGCGCGCCCCGCCGCACGCCCGTGCACGCATATGCGCGACCATAGGACGGTGACCTCACCGACTCCTGGGCCCCGGACCCCGGCCCCCTCCGCGCCCCGGCTGATCGCCACGGACCTCGACGGCACCCTGCTGCACGACGACAAAATCGTTTCTCCTCGTACGGTCGCCGCACTCGCCGCCGCCGAGGAGGCCGGTCTCGAGGTCTTCTTCGTGACGGGTCGCCCGGCCCGCTGGATGGACGTCGTCAGCGGCCACGTGCACGGCCACGGACTCGCGATCTGCGGGAACGGCGCGGCCGTCGTCGATCTGCACGAAGGCCCGGGGCGGTACCGCTTCGTCAAGGTCCGGGAGCTGCCGGTGCCGGACGCCCTCGACGTCGTCCGCATCCTGCGCGAGGCGGCGCCCGGCACGTCGTTCGCGGTCGAGCGGACCGGCGGCCTGCACCACGAGCCCACCTACCCGCCGCTGCACCTGGACCCGGGGGAGAGCGTCGCCCCCGCCGAGAAGCTCCTCACCGCGGACCTCCAGGGCCCGGCCGTCGCGGACCAGCCGGTCCTCAAGGTCCTCGCCTACCACCCGGACCTGGACCCCGACGCGTTCCTGACGCTGGCCCGCGCCGCGGTCGGCGACCTGGCGGCCATCACCCGGTCGAGCCCGAGCGCCCTCCTGGAGATCAGCGGCGCGTCCGTCTCCAAGGCGAGCACGCTCGCCCTGTGCTGCGAGGAGCGCGGGATCTCCCCCGCCGAGGTCGTCGCCTTCGGGGACATGCCCAACGACATGGAGATGCTCGCCTGGGCAGGCACCTCCTACGCGATGGGGAACGCGCACCCGGCCGTGCGCACCGTCGCGACCGGCGTGACGGCGACCAACAACGAGGACGGCGTGGCCCGCGTCATCGAGGACATCCTCGCGACCCGCTGAGCGCCCTCCGAGCGCCCGTCGGTCTCCGAGCCCAGCAGTGGTCTCCGAGCCCGCCGGCCGCTCGGGCGCACTCCGGCCACCCGTCGGCCGCTCGGGACGCTCCGGCCGCCCACCAGCCGCTCGGGCGCACTCCGACCACCCGTCAGCCGCTCGGGACGCTCCGGCCGCTCGTCAGTCGCTCGGGCACGCTCCGGCCGCTCGTCAGCCGCTCGGACGCTCTCCGGCCACCCGTCAGTCGCTCGGGCACGCTCCGGCCGCTCGCCAGTCGCTCCGGCGTGCTCCGGCCGCTCGTCAGCCGCTCGGACGCTCTCCGGCCGCTCGGGCGCGCCCCAACTGCCCGTCGGCTGCTCGGCGCCCCTCCGGCCTTCCGCCTCATCCGCCCGTTCCGCTCGGCTGCTCGGCGCCCCTCCGGCCCTCCGGCCCTCCGCCTCATCCGCCCGTTCCGCCCCCTCCGCCCCTCCGGCTGCCCGTCATGCGCCCGGAGGGACGGCTAGAGCCTCACCCCTCGCTCGGCGAACCACTTCACCGGGTCGACGCCCGATCCCAGATACGGCGTGAGCCGCACCTCGAAGTGCAGGTGCGGCCCCGTCGAGTTCCCGGTGGTTCCCGCCTGCCCGAGCCACTGGCCCGCCCGCACCTTCTCCCCCTGGTCGACCGCGGCGGCCGCCAGGTGCGCGTACTGCGTGTAGTAGCCGCCCGGATGCCGCACGACGACCTCGATGCCGAAGCCGCCGCCGCAGGACACGCTCACCACCCGCCCGGCGCCCGCGGCCCGCACCGGGGTGCCGATGCCGACGGCGAAGTCCTGCCCGGTGTGCCGGTGCGCCCAGTGCGCGCCCGCGCTGTCGAAGCCCGCGGACAGCTCGTACGTCTCCACCGGAGGCAGCCACGCGCGCGTGGAGCGGAATTCCGGCTGGTCGAGCCGGACGGCACCGCGGCACTGCCCGGCCGCGACGGACCGGTCCGCCTCGCCCTGCAGCTCCCACTGCGCCGCTTCGAGCTTGCTCTGGATGTCCTGCTTCAGCTTCGCCAGCCGGACGTTGCGCTCCTGCAGGGAGCGCCATTCGGCCGCCGCCTTGCGCTGCCCTTCCGCGAGCTTCCGCTCGGCGCGACGGCTCTTGTCGACGGCGTTGTTGAGGGCCAGGTCGGCCTGCCAGACGGCCCGTTGACCGTGCATCAGCTCTTCGGGGTCCTCGGCGAGCAGCATCTGGGCGGTGAGCGGGACGTCGCCGCCGCTGCGGTACTGGGCGCGCGCGATCCGCCCGAGGTCGTTGTGCAGCACGGCGATCTCGCGCCGCTCCCGGACGAGCAGCTTCTCCATCCGGCGCGCCTTGGCCTTCTGCGCGGCGGCCGCCCTGCGCCCGCCTTCATAGCGCTGCGTCGCCGCTGACGCCTCCTCAAAGAGGCGGGCCACTTCGGCACTTGCCTGCGGACCCTCGGCGCCTTCGGAGAGCGTCGGCGGGCCGCCGAGCGCGACCAGTGCGCACAGCAGCGCCGGGACGACGAGGGAGCTGCGGGAGCGGGGGCGTTGGCGCATGTATCGGATGGTTGCCCGCAGCGCCCGGTCCCTCCTGCGGGACTCGTACGCCCGGGGGAACGCATGCCCCGTACGGCGCAGAAACGTACCGCCGAATCACCTATCAGCGGTGCCGGCCGGTACCCGGCTCAGTACGGCGCCTGCCACACCACGGTCGTGCCGCCCTCACCGTCGGCGATGCCCGGCCCGTACCAACTGTCGCCGCCCAGCGACTCGGCCCGCCGCTTGAGGTTCTTCAGGCCGCTGCGCCGGCCGCCCTCCGGGATGCCCACGCCGTCGTCGGCCACCGTCAGCCGGACGCCCTGCTGCCCGTCCGGCAGGATCACCCCGGCGTCCACGACGACGTCGATGCGGTCGGCGTGCGCGTGCCGGAACGCGTTCGAGAGGGCCTCCCGCAGGGCCGCGATGAGGTTCTTGCCGGTGAGCTCGCCGACGACCGTGTCGACCGGGCCGAGGAACCGGTGCGAGGGCTTGAAGCCGAGCGGGACGGCCGCCATGTTGATCTCGCGCAGCACGCGCGTGCGCAGGCCCGACGGCGCCTCCGCGGGCCCCTGCTGGAGCGCGAAGATCGCCGTGCGGATCTCCTGGATGGTGGTGTCGAGCTCGTCGACGGACTTGCCGATCCCGGCCTGCACCTCGGGCACGACGGACCGGCGCTGGGCGGTCTCCAGCATCATCCCGGTGGCGAAGAGGCGCTGGATGACGAGGTCGTGCAGGTCCCGCGCGATCCGGTCGCGGTCCTCGAAGACGGCGAGCCGCTCCCGGTCGCGCTGCGCCTCGGCCATCATCAGGGCGAGCGCGGCCTGCGCGGCGAACTGGGTGGCGAGGGTGCGCTCCGCCTCGGTGAAGGGCCGGGCCCCGCGCGCGCGGGGCATGACCAGCGTGCCCAGGACGCGGTCGTCGCTCTGCAGGGGCAGCATCATGGAAGGGCCGTAGCCGCGGGCGAGATCGGTCATGACGCGGGGATCGGTGGCCGCGTCGTCGATGAACACGGCTTCCCCCGCGAGGAGTTCGGAGATGATCGCGCTCTCCGGCGGGACGATCACGCCGAGCGCGGCGGAGGGTTCGTCCGAGGCGACGGCGACGATCTCCATGCCGCCCTCCTCGGAAGGCAGCAGCACTATGCCGGCCGCCGACTCGGAGAGCCTGCAGGCCTGTTCCGCGACCACCTGGAGCGCGTCCTCGGCGTCGCCTCCTGAAAGAAGGGCGGTGGTCACGGCGACGGACCCGTCGATCCAGCGCTCCCGCTGCCTGGCCGCTTCGTAGAGGCGCGCGTTGCCGATCGCGATCCCCGCCTCCGTGGCGAGCACCCGGACCATGTTGAGGTCGTAGTCGTTGAACTCGCCGCCGCCGTGCTTCTCCGTGAGGTAGAGGTTTCCGAAGATCTCGCCCTGTACGCGGATGGGGACGCCCAGGAACGACCGCATCGGCGGATGGTGCGCCGGGAACCCGCACGAGCGCGGGTCGTCCGCGAGGTTCGCCAGGCGCACCGGGGTCGGGTCGTGGATGAGCGCGCCCAATAGTCCGCGGTGCCCGTCGGGCAGGTGCCCGATGAGCGCGGCGGTCGTCTCGTCGACGCCGTAGTAGACGAAGTCCGAGAGCCCGTCGCCGTCCTCCGCGACGACACCGATCGCCGCGTACTCGGCGTCCGCCAGCTCGGCCGCGGTCTCGCAGATCCGGTCGAGCGTGGAGTGCAGCTCCAGGCCGGTGCCGACGGACCGCATCGCTTCCAGGAGCTGCGGCACCCGCGCCGTCAGCTCCGTGGACAGCCCTTGGAGGCTGCGCGTGGCCTGGGTCGCGGCCTCCGCGGGGCTCGCGGCGGGCTCTGCGGGGGACGGGGCTCCGGGGTCCGGGGGTGCTGCCATGCCCTTGAGCCTAGTTAGTCCCATTTGGCGAGGAAAGTCGGCGTTCGGTGGTCCAGCGGGCCGGGCTCACCGGACCGCCCCCGAGCCGACCAGAAGTTCCGCCTCGCCCTCCCGGCGCCGCAGCTCCCGCAGCGGGCCGTCCACGGCGGCCAGCTCGGCGTACGCACCGCGCTGCACGACCCGCCCGCCGTCGAGCACGATCACCTCGTCCACGGCGTCCAGACCGGCGAGCCGGTGCGTGATCAGCACCGTCGTCCGCCCCTCGGTCGCGTCCAGCAGGTCCGCGGTGAGCGCGTCCGCCGTCTCCAGGTCGAGGTGCTCGGCGGGCTCGTCGAGCACCAGGACGGGGAAGTCCGCGAGGAGCGCCCGGGCCAGCGCCAGCCGCTGCCGCTGCCCGCCGGACAGCCGCGCGGCGTGCTCGCCCACCAGGGTGTCGAGGCCGTCGGGCAGCGCGTCCGCCCACTCCAGGAGCCGGACGCGGCCGAGTGCGGCCCGCAGCTCGTCCTCGCCCGCGTCCTTCTTGGCGAGCAGCAGGTTCTCCCGGACGGTGCTGTCGAAGAGGTGGGCGTCCTGGGCGCACAGCCCGACCGTGCGCCGGACGTCGTCGCCGTCGAGGGACGCCGCGTCGACGCCGCCGAGCGTGTACGTGCCGGTGTCCGCGTCGAGAAAGCGCAGCAGCACCTGGGCGAGAGTGGTCTTGCCGGATCCCGACGGGCCGACCACGGCGACCCGGCGGCCGCGCTCCAGGGTCAGGTCGACGCCGGTGAGCGCGTCCCGGGCCCGGCCCTCGTACCGGGCGACGAGATCGCGCACGACGAGCGGGAAGGGGTCCTGCGGCGCCTGTGCGGGGCTCTCGGGCTCCCGTACGGGTTCGGGGGCGTCCAGCACCTCGTAGACGCGCTCGGCGCTCTTGTGGACGCGCTGCCGGTACTGCACCGCGAGCGGCAGGCCGAGCACCGCCTCGAAGGCGGCGAGCGGGGTCAGCACGACGACGGCCATCGCCACCCCGTCCAGCTGTCCCGCGCGCACGCCCTGGATCCCGGCGAGCGCGGCGCCCGCCACGGTCAGACCGGTGATCAGCGCGGTGAGCCCGTCGCCGAGCGCGGTCGCGGTGGCGGTGCGCGAGGCGATCCGGGTCAGCACCGAGTCGGCCTCCCCGGCCTCCTTCAGGCGGCGCGGCAGAGCACCGGCGACGGTCAGTTCCGCGGTGCCGGTGAGCAGTTCGGCCGCCCGGGTGGCGAGCACCCCGCGCGCCGGGGCGAGCCGGCGCTCGGCGCGGCGGGACACCGCCCCGGACAGCAGCGGCACCCCGATCCCGGCGAGCAGCAGCCCGGCCGCGAGCACGGCACCGGCCGCGGGCAGCAGCCACGCGGTGAACGCGACCGATCCCGCGCCCACGAGCGCCGCGACCGACGCGGGCAGCAGCCAGCGCAGCCAGTAGTCCTGCAGGGCGTCCACGTCGGCGACGAGCCGGGACAGCAGGTCGCCGCGCCGCGTCGTGCGCAGCCCCGCGGGCGCGAGCCGCTCCAGGCGCCGGTAGACGGCGACCCGGGTGTCGGCCAGCATCCGCAGCACGGCGTCGTGCGAGACGAGCCGCTCCGCGTACCGGAAGCAGGCCCGGCCGATGCCGAACGCGCGCGTGGCCGTGACCGCGACCATCAGGTAGAGCACCGGCGGCTGCTCGGAGGCACGCGAGATCAGCCAGCCGCTGGTCGCCATGAGACCGACGGAGCTGCCGAGCGCGAGCGCCCCGAGCAGCAGCGCGAGCGCGAGCCGGGAGCGGCGCGGGCGGGCCGCGGCGCGCAGCCGGGCGAGGACGTGTCCCCGGCCCCGCGGTGCGTCCTGCGGTCCGTCCTGTGCCGGGCCGTGGACGGCATCGGGGGAGCCGGCCGGCCTCTGCCCGGCCACGCGCGCGTGGTCGCCGGTACCCGCCCGGGCGGGCTCTCCCGCACCGGGCAGCTCCAGCCGCACGACGCGGTCCGCCACGGCCAGCAGCGCCGGCCGGTGCACGACCAGCAGCACGGTCCGCCCCACGGCGAGCCTGCGCACCGCCTCGACGATGCCCGCCTCGGTCTCGCCGTCGAGCGCGGCGGTCGGCTCGTCGAGCAGCACGACGGGCCGGTCGGCGAGGAACGCCCGGGCCAGCGCGAGGCGTTGGCGCTGCCCGGCCGAGAGCCCGGCACCGTCCTCGCCCAGGGCCGTCCGCGCCCCGTCCGGCAGCGCGTCGACGAAGTCCAGGGCCCCGGCCTCCCGCAGCGCGGCCCGCACGGCCGCGTCGTCGGCGTCCGGCCGGGCCAGCCGCACGTTGTCCGCGATCGACCCGGCGTACAGCTGCGGCCGCTGCGGAACCCACGCCACGCGCGCGTGCCACGCCTCCCGCGACACGTCCGCGAGGTCCGCGCCACCGACGAGGACCCGCCCGGCAGTGGGCCGGACGAATCCCAACAGGGCGCTCAGCAGCGTCGACTTGCCCGCTCCGCTGGGTCCGACCAGGGCGACGGTCTCCCCCTCGGCGACCTCGAAGGAGACCTCCGAGAGGGCGTCGTCGTCGCGCCCCTCGTAACGGACGGAGACGCCGTCGAACGCGATGCCGCCGGCCGGCGGAACCTCCCCCGTGCCGGACTCGGGAAGCGGCGTCTCCAGGACGGCGAAGATCTCCTCCGCCGCCGCGAGCCCCTCGGCCGCCGCGTGGTACTGCGCACCGACCTGCCGCAGCGGCAGATACGCCTCGGGTGCGAGGACCAGGATGACGAGCCCCACGTAGAGGTCCATCTCGCCGTGCACGAGCCGCATGCCGATGGTGACGGCGACGAGCGCGACCGACAGGGTGGCCAGCAGCTCCAGGGCGAACGACGAGAGGAAGGCGATCCGCAGCGTGCGGACCGTCGCCCGGCGGTACTCGCCGGTGATCTTGCGGATGGACTCGGCCTGCGCCTTGGCGCGGCCGAACACCTTCAGGGTCGGCAGGCCCGCGACCACGTCCAGGAAGTGCCCCGAGAGCCGGGACAGCAGCCGCCACTGACGGTCCATCCGGGACTGGGTGGCCCAGCCGATGAGGATCATGAAGATCGGGATGAGGGGCAGCGTGCCGACGATGATCGCCGCCGACACCCAGTCCTCGGTGACGACGCGCGCGAGCACCGCCACCGGGACCACCACCGCGAGCCCCAGCTGCGGCAGATAGCGCGAGAAGTAGTCGTCCAGGGCGTCCACACCGCGCGTCGCGAGCGCCACCAGCGAACCGGTCCGCTGACCGCTCGACCAGCCAGGCCCGAGCTGCGCCGCCCGCTCCAGGAGCCGCCCGCGCAGCTCCGACTTGACCGCCGCGCTCGCCCGGTGCGCGGCCAGCTCGGTCAGCCAGGACACGAGCCCGCGCCCGGCCGCCACCACCGCGAGCAGCAGCAGCGGCGTGGTCAGCCGCCCCACGTCGAAACCGTGCTGGAAGGCACCCACCACCACCTCGGCGATGAGCATCGCCTGGGCGATGACCAGGCCCGCCCCGGCGGCGCCGAGGACGACCACCGCGATCAGGAAGAGACGGGTGGCCCGGGCGTACCGGAGCAGACGCTGGTCGATCGGTTTCACGTGAAACACACCCTCACATCAGGTGGGTCGAGCCAAGGGACTCAGTGCGCGGCGTCGGCGATGTGCTTGGTGCCGATCCGCTTGCGGAACACCCAGTAGGTCCACGACTGGTAGAGCAGCACGAGGGGCGTCGCGATGCCCGCGCACCAGGTCATGATCTTCAGGGTGTAGGGGCTCGACGAGGCGTTGGAGACCGTGAGGCTCCAGTCCGGGTTGAGCGACGAGGGCATGACGTCCGGGAACAGCGACAGGAAGAGCATCGCGACGGCCGCCGCGATCGTGATGCCGGACAGCGCGAACGACCAGCCCTCACGGCCCACCTTGATGGCGCCGATCGCCCCGAGGAGCGCGACCGCGGCCACGATCATCGCGATGAGCGACCACTGGTCCCCGTTGTCGGCCTGGGTCCAGATCAGGAAGGCGAGCGCCAGGACAGCGGCCACCAGGCCGAGCCCGAACGCCAGCTTCCGTGCCCGCATCCGGATGTCGCCCACCGTCTTGAGCGAGGCGAACACCGCACCGTGGAAGGTGAACAGCGTCAGGGTGACCAGGCCGCCCAGGATCGCGTACGGGTTGAGCAGGTCCCAGACGTTGCCGACGTACTCGAAGTCCTTGTCGATCTTCACGCCGCGCACGATGTTGCCGAAGGCCACACCCCACAGGAACGCCGGGACCAAGGAGGTCCAGAAGATCGCGCGCTCCCAGTTGGTCTGCCACTTCTCCTCCGGCCGCTTCGCCCGGTACTCGAAGGCGACACCCCGGACGATGAGGCAGACCAGGATGACCAGCAGCGGCAGGTAGAAGCCGGAGAAGAGGGTCGCGTACCACTCGGGGAAGGCGGCGAAGGTCGCGCCGCCGGCCGTCAGCAGCCAGACCTCGTTGCCGTCCCAGACCGGACCGATCGTGTTGATCAGGACGCGCTTCTCCGTGCGGTCACGGGCCAGCAGCTTGGTGAGGATGCCGACCCCGAAGTCGAAGCCCTCCAGGAAGAAGTAGCCGATCCAGAGGACCGCGATGAGTACGAACCAGACGTCGTGAAGTTCCATGACCTGTGCGCTCCCTTCGCCTAGTACGAGAAGGCCATCGGCTTGTCGGCGTCACGGTCTCCGCCGATCTTGGTGGGCGGGTTGAGATCGTCCTCGGTCAGCTCGGGCGGTCCGGCCTTGATGTACTTCACGAGCAGCTTGACCTCGATCACGGCGAGCACCGCGTACAGGAGGGTGAAGACGGTCATCGAGGTGAGGACCTCGCCCTGCGAGACACCGGGGGAGACCGCGTCGCGGGTCTGCAGGACGCCGTAGACGACCCAGGGCTGACGGCCCATCTCGGTGAAGATCCAGCCCCACGAGTTGGCGATCAGCGGGAACCCGAGGGTCCACAGGGCCGCGAGCCAGTAGAGCTTGGTGAACTTGGGGCTGAGCGCCTTGTTCTTGAACAGCACCAGGTTCGGCACTTCGTCGTCACCCACCCTCAGGTGCTGGGGCAGCATGTACTTCTTGCGGGTGAGCCAGAGTCCGACGATCCCGAGGGCGAAGGACGCCATCCCGAAGCCGATCATCCAGCGGAACGCCCAGAAGGTGACCGGGATGATGGGCCGGTAGTCGCCGGGCCCGTACTTCTCCTGCTCGGCCTTGTTGGTGTCGTTGATGCCGGGGACGTACGAGTTGAAGTTGTCGTCGGCGAGGAAGGACAGTATCCCGGGGATCGACAGCTCGACCGTGTTGTGGCCCTTGCTGACGTCGCCGTAGGCGAACACCGAGAAGGGCGCCGAGTTCTGGCCGTCCCACAGGGCCTCGGCGGCAGCCATCTTCATCGGCTGCTGCTTGAACATGACCTTGCCGAGCAGGTCGCCGCTGACCGCCGTGAGCAGACCGGCGACGACGACGGTGACCAGACCGAGCCGCAGCGAGGTCTTCATCACGCCGATGTGCTTCTTGCGCGCCAGGTGGAAGGCCGCGATGCCGACCATGAACGCGCCGCCCGTGAGGAACGAGGCGGTCAGCGTGTGGAACGCCTGGGTGAGCGCCGTGTTCTGGGTCAGTACGTGCCAGAAGTCGGTGAGCTCGGCCCGGCCGTTGGCCTCGTTGTACTTGTAGCCGACCGGGTGCTGCATCCAGGAGTTGGCCGCGAGGATGAAGTACGCGGACAGGACCGTGCCGATCGACACCATCCAGATGCAGGCCAGATGGATCTTCTTCGGCAGCTTGTCCCAGCCGAAGATCCACAGTCCGATGAAGGTGGACTCGAAGAAGAAGGCGATCAGCGCCTCGAAGGCCAGCGGCGCTCCGAAGATGTCACCGACGAAGCGGGAGTAGTCCGACCAGTTCATGCCGAACTGGAACTCCTGCACGATGCCGGTGACGACACCCATCGCGATATTGATCAGGAAGAGCTTTCCCCAGAACTTGGTGGCCCTGAGGTACTTCTCCTTCTCCGTCCGGACCCAGGCGGTCTGCAGCCCGGCGACGAGTGCCGCGAGCGAGATCGTCAGGGGGACGAACAGGAAGTGGTAGACGGTCGTGATGCCGAACTGCCATCGCGCCAGGGTCTCCGGCGCCAGAGCCAGGTCCACTGCGTCTCTCCTTACATCGCTGTGGGCACAGCGGCAGTTTGCCCCTTTAATCCCACAAATCCCGGGAGGAACCGGGACACGCTTGTGAACGCGTTCACATTCACAAGCATTATGTCGTACTGGCTGTCGGCATCCGAAGGGGGGTCCCCTTACTGCGAGGAACACCACACGGACCCGGGGCGCCGCCCCGGCACGTGCGAACGGCCGGCCCGCCGGGGTCACCCCCGCCGGACCGGCCGCCACCAGAAGCGATCCGCAGCCTCCTGGCTCAGAGCTCCTTGCGGAACGCCTCCGCCGCCTGCAGGAAGATGTCGTTGGCCTCGGTCTCGCCGATCGTGGCCCGCATCCCCTCGCCCGCGAACGGCCGCACGACCACACCGGCCTGCTCGCACGCCGCCGCGAAGTCCATGGTCTTCTCCCCCAGCCGCAGCCACACGAAGTTGGCCTGCGTCTCGGGCACGGTCCAGCCCTGCGCCCGCAGCGCGTCGACGACCCGGGTGCGCTCGCCGACCAGCGAGCCGACGCGGCCCAGCAGTTCGTCCTCGGCGCGCAGCGAGGCGACCGCCGCGTCCTGCGCGAGCTGGCTCACGCCGAAGGGGACCGCCGTCTTGCGCAGCGCGGCCGCCACGGGCTCGTGGGCGATGGCGAAGCCCACCCGCAGCCCCGCGAGGCCGTACGCCTTCGAGAAGGTCCGCAGCACCGCCACGTTCGGCCGGTCCCGGTAGATCTCCACGCCGTCCGGCACCTCGGCGTCCCGGATGAACTCCCGGTACGCCTCGTCGAGCACGACCAGCACGTCCGAGGGCACCCGGTCGAGGAACCGCTCCAGCTCGGCCCGGCGCACCACGGTGCCGGTGGGGTTGTTGGGGTTGCAGACGAAGATGAGGCGCGTGCGGTCGGTGATGGCCTCGGCCATCGCGTCCAGGTCGTGCACCTCGCCGTCGGTCAGCGGCACCCGCACCGACGTCGCCCCGCTGATCTGCGTGATGATCGGGTACGCCTCGAAGGACCGCCAGGCGTAGATGACCTCGTCGCCCGGGCCGCTGGTCGCCTGGAGCAGCTGCTGCGCGACGCCGACCGAGCCGGTGCCGGTCGCCAGGTGCGAGACCGGCACCCCGAAGCGGTCCGCCAGCTCGTTCATCAGGCCGGTGCAGGCCATGTCGGGGTAGCGGTTGAACGTCCCGGCCGCGGCCATCGCCTGCTCCATCACCCCGGGCAGCGGCGGATAGGGGTTCTCGTTGGAGGACAGTTTGTACGCCACCGGGCCCCCGGCGGCCGCCGGCTTCCCCGGCTTGTAGGTGGGGATCCCCGCCAGCTCCGCACGCAGCTTGGGGTTCGTCTCGCTCACCGCAGTCCTCCTTGTGGCCACCGTTCCAATACTGCTCACCTTAAGAGGATTCGCCGTCCGCCCCAATGGTCCGGTGCCTTCGGCCCGCGAAGGCGTACGGGGAGGGGGGAGCGCTCCCCTCCCTGGCGCGCGCCGGTGGCTCGCGCCGTGGCGCGCATCACCCGTGAAGGTGAGTTGAGACCTAGTCGCAACATCGCGGACTTGGCAGGCTGACGTGTACCGACAAGTGACGTACTACTGTGAAGACCCCCAACTCCCTCTCATTCCAAGGTCATTGACGATCTATCACCTTGCAGAAACGTGCCTGTCAACCCCGGCATATGCGCCCCCGCCATGCAGCCGCATGAGCCCTACTATCGGCTCGCCATGACAGCAGCAGGGAAGCACCAGGTGAGCCGGGCGGAGACCACCCGCAGGGGCACCCGGCCAGGCCGAGCGGGCATCAGAGATGTTGCCGCCGCCGCCGGGGTCTCGATCACGACTGTCTCCGATGCGCTCAACGGCAAGGGCCGGCTCCCGGACGCCACCCGACGCCATGTCCGCGAGGTCGCCGACCGGTTGGGCTATCGCCCCTCCGCGGCCGCCCGCACGCTCCGTACCGGCAAGTCGGGCCTCATCGGCCTGACCGTGACGACCTACGGGGATGAACCTTTCACCTTCACCGAATTCGCGTACTTCGCGGAGATGGCGAGAGCCGCGACCTCGGCCGCACTCGCCCGCGGGTACGCCCTCGTCATCCTGCCCGCCACCTCACGCCACGACGTGTGGTCGAACGTCGCCCTCGACGGCACCGTCGTCATCGACCCCTCCGACCACGACCCGGTCGTCAGCGAGCTGGTCCGCCAGGGCCTGCCCGTCGTCTCGGACGGACGTCCCGCGGGCACCCTGCCCGTGACCGCCTGGGTGGACAACGACCACGAGGCCGCCGTCCTCGGCATCCTCGACCACCTCGCCGAGGCCGGCGCCCGCCGCATCGGCCTCCTCACCGGCACCACCACCGACACGTACACCCACCTCTCCACCTCCGCGTACCTGCGCTGGTGCGAGCGGATCGGGCAGGAACCGGTCTACGAGTCGTACCCCGCGCACGACCCGTGCGCGGGCGCCGTCGCCGCCGACCGGCTGCTCGCCCGGCCCGACCGCCCCGACGCGGTGTACGGCCTGTTCGACCCGAACGGGACGGACCTGCTCGCCGCCGCCCGCCGGTACGGGCTGCGCGTCCCGGACGACCTGCTGCTCGTGTGCTGCAGCGAGTCGAGCGTCTACGCCAACACCGAGCCGCCCATCACCACCCTCTCGCTCAAGCCGCGCCGCATCGGCACGGCCGTCGTACAGCTCCTGATCGACGCCATCGAAGGCGTCGACTCCGACCAGCCGGTCGAGCAGGTGATACCGACGGAACTCATCGTCCGGACGTCGTCGATGAGGCGCCCGCCCCGCACCACGGTCAGCCCGCCCCGCTCCCCGGGGCAGGGCTGACCGCCCGCGGCCGACCCTCCTGCGCCCGGGAACGGTGAGGAAAAGTCCACACCAATTCGGGAGAAAAGCGTGGTGAACAGCCGCCCGTCACCGATTCACCACCCCTGGTGCATCACACAGCGCGAGCCGCATTCCTATGATGGGCGCACGACACCGCGGGCCGCTGCGACCAGGCAGTCCGATCCGGTGCACAGGCGGCGCAATGGTGGAGGGGTCGATGACTCAGGGGGCCGGTCAGGGACCCGCAGCGCGCACGGAGACGCTGCGCGACTTCCGTGTTCCCGCGTACGTCCATGACGTACCGGCGAACGTGGTGCCCACCGAGCCCGAATCCGGCCCCGCCCCGGACGATGCCGAGGCCTTCCCCGACGGCTACACCCCGACCGCGCGCGACCTGCCGGTCATCAACCGCGGGGACACGGTCCAGGTCGAGATCCCGCAGCCGGCGCCCGCACCCGCGCCGCCGGCCGACGGGCACGGCCCGCTGTACGTCGTGGGCGACGTGCACGGTTACATCGACGAGCTGGTCGCGGCGCTGCAGGAGAAGGGCCTGCTCGACGCCGAGGGCAACTGGGCGGCGGGCAACGCGCGCCTGTGGTTCCTCGGCGACTTCACCGATCGCGGTCCCGACGGGATCGGCGTCATCGACCTCGTCATGCGCCTGTCCGCCGAGGCGGCCGCGGCGGGCGGCTACTGCAAGGCGCTCATGGGCAACCACGAGCTGCTGCTGCTCGGCGCCAAGCGGTTCGGCGACACCCCCGTGAACTCCGGCGCGGGCACCGCCACCTTCCAGGCGGCCTGGTTGCTGAACGGCGGCCAGAAGTCCGACATGGACCGCCTCCAGGACGTGCACCTGCAGTGGATGTCCCGGCTCGACGCGATCGAGCTCGAGGACGACCACCTGCTCATGCACTCCGACACCACCGCCTACCTCGACTACGGCGACTCGATCGAGGCGGTCAACGACACGGTCCGCGAGACGCTCACGCGCAACGACGCGGACGAGTGCTGGGACCTGTTCCGCAAGTTCACCAAGCGGTTCGCCTTCCGGGACGAGGAGAGCGGCCCCGGCGCCGTGCAGGAACTGCTCGGCGCGTACGGCGGCTCGCGGGTCGTGCACGGCCACAGCCCGATCCCGTACCTCCTGGGCGAGGTGGGCGCCGAAGCCGGCGCCGACAGCACCGACTCCGCCGACAGCGGGCCCGTCGTCGAGGGACCGCACGTGTACGCGGGCGGCCTCGCCATCGCGATGGACGGCGGCGTGACCATGGCCGGAAAGCTGCTGGTCCAGCAACTCCCCATGGATATCTGAGGGTTGATCGGGCAGGCGCGGTAAACGGAGGCTTCGGCTGGCCAGGGGGCCAATTTCCGGAAACCCCCTGTCACCGTGTGCCGTGACAGCTCTACCATCGGCTTATCCGTAGCAGGCTCCCCTCCGTTTCTGCCCGACGGCTCGTAACCATGCGGGCCACCAAGCCCTACGGAGCATCGGGGGATGCACATGAACAGCGCTCCGCATTTGCTGAACGAGGACCGCCCCGAGTTCGAGCGGATCCTCGATGAGGCGCTGCGTACCGCACCGAACCGGCCTGATCTCGCCGCAGTGGGCCAGCGGCTCAACCCCGAACAGCTGCGCACCATGGCGTTGAACGCCGCCGCACTGATCAGCACGGCGGCCGCCACCGAGTACCAGCATTTCGTCAAGGTCCGCGAGGAACTGCGCACCTCGCCGCGGCCCGTCCGTCCGCTACGCGAAGGAGGCACCGCCACCGAGTCCGGAAACACCACCATCGGTCTGGTCGCGGAGACCACGGGACCCGGCGTCGCCGCGGTCGCCGTCGTGCTCGCCCCGGTTCTCGCCGGGACCGCAGCCGCGATCTTCCTGCTGGTCGGCTACATCCTGAAGATGCTCAACCCGGCACCCGACTTCGCCGACACGCTCCTCGCGGCCGGCTGGATATTCGGCGCCCTCACCGCGGCGGGCATCCTCGTCGCGGCCGTCTGCCTGCTGCTGACGGCCCTGCGCAACGGGGCGACGTCACTCCAGGCGGGCGCGCACGGGGAGTCGAGCGAGGAGGTGGCGCGGGCCCGGGAAGCCTGGGGCAAAGCGCTTCTGGAGCGTGGCATCCTGCCGTTCCTGCGGGAGGCCCTCGCGGACCCCCCGACGGGCGGCGGCGCTTCGCTCGGCGGCAGCCGCGGCGGCTCCACCAGCCGCATGCCCCAACTCGGCTACAACCGGCCGGGGTTCTCCAGCCCGGACGGCGGCGGCACCGCCACCGGGCAGCGCGCCGGCTACTCCAGCCCGGACTTCTCCAGTCCGGACTTCGGCGGCCCCGAGCACCAGCCGGACTGACCTCCGGCGGGGCACGGGGCCGTGACATCGGCTCGGGGCGAACTGCGCGGGCCCCGAGCCCTCAGTCATGCCGTTGTGCTTTCGTCGCCGTGCTCAGTCGGCGATCGGCAGATAGACGCGGTTGCCCGCGTCGGCGAACTCCTTCGACTTCTGTTCCATGCCCGCCTCGACCTCCGCCTGCGTGGTGCCGTGCGCGCGGCGGATGTCCTGCGAGATCTTCATCGAGCAGAACTTCGGACCGCACATCGAGCAGAAGTGCGCGGTCTTCGCGGGCTCGGCCGGCAGCGTCTCGTCGTGGAACTCCCGTGCCGTGTCCGGGTCGAGGGCCAGATTGAACTGGTCCTCCCAGCGGAACTCGAAGCGGGCGTCGGAGAGCGCGTCGTCCCAGTCCTGCGCACCGGGGTGGCCCTTGGCGAGGTCCGCCGCGTGCGCCGCGATCTTGTACGTGATGACACCGGTCTTCACGTCGTCGCGGTTGGGCAGACCCAGGTGCTCCTTGGGCGTGACGTAGCAGAGCATCGCCGTGCCCCACCAGGCGATCATCGCGGCACCGATCCCGGAGGTGATGTGGTCGTACGCCGGGGCGACGTCGGTGGTCAGCGGGCCGAGCGTGTAGAACGGCGCCTCCTCGCAGATCTCCTGCTGGAGGTCGATGTTCTCCTTGATCTTGTGCATGGGCACGTGGCCCGGGCCCTCGATCATCGTCTGCACGTTGTGCCGCTTGGCGATGGAGTTGAGCTCGCCGAGCGTGCGCAGCTCCGCGAACTGGGCCTCGTCGTTGGCGTCCGCGATGGAGCCGGGACGCAGGCCGTCGCCGAGGGAGTACGTGACGTCGTACGCGGCGAGGATCTCGCAGAGCTCCTCGAAGTTCTCGTAGAGGAAGCTCTCCTTGTGGTGCGCGAGGCACCAGGCGGCCATGATCGAGCCGCCGCGCGAGACGATGCCGGTCTTGCGGTTGGCGGTCAGCGGGACGTACGGGAGGCGGACGCCGGCGTGGACCGTCATGTAGTCCACGCCCTGCTCGGCCTGCTCGATGACCGTGTCCTTGTAGATCTCCCAGGTCAGCTCCTCGGCCTTGCCGTCGACCTTTTCGAGGGCCTGGTAGAGCGGCACGGTGCCGATCGGCACGGGGGAGTTGCGCAGTACCCACTCGCGGGTGGTGTGGATGTTGCGGCCGGTGGAGAGGTCCATGACGGTGTCGGCGCCCCAGCGGGTCGCCCACGTCATCTTCTCCACCTCCTCCTCGATGGACGAGGTGACCGCGGAGTTGCCGATGTTGGCGTTGACCTTCACCAGGAACCGCTTGCCGATGATCATCGGCTCGATCTCCGGGTGGTTCACGTTGGCGGGCAGCACCGCGCGGCCGGCCGCGATCTCGTCGCGCACGACCTCGGGCTCGACGTTCTCCCGGATGGCCACGTACTCCATCTCCGGGGTGATCTCGCCCCGGCGTGCGTAGGCGAGTTGGGTCACGGCCTGCCCGTCCCGGCCGCGGCGCGGCTGGCGCGGACGGCCGGGGAAGACCGCGTCGAGGTTGCGCAGACCGCCGCGCGGCGACGTGTGCTTGATGCCGTCGTCCTCGGGCCGGACGGGGCGTCCCGCGTACTCCTCGGTGTCGCCGCGGCCGATGATCCAGTTCTCCCGCAGCGGCGCGAGGCCCCTGCGGACATCGGTGTCGACGGTCGGATCGGTGTACGGGCCGGAGGTGTCGTACAGCGTGACCGACTGCCCGTTGGTGAGATGCACCTGACGGACCGGCACATGGAGGTCGGGGCGTGAACCCTCGATGTACCCCTTGTGCCAGCCGATGGACTTCCCGGCCTCGTCAGCAGAGCTCTCGCCCTGGGTGGAGGCAGGCGTGCGTGCGTCCGTTGTGGTCATGAGACCTACTCCCTACGCCGGCATTACCCGGTAACAGGTTCGGCGGTCGACGCAGCGAAGTCCGTCCCAGGATGTTCCACGTCGTTTCACGTGAAACACGCTTCGGTACGAAGGTCAGCGCCCTCTCAGCCCGGTGCTCCGAGCTCCCGCGTGTGCAAAGGTGCCTCCACGCTAGCGTCATGTCGGACGCGTTGAACAGAGGGCCCCTGCCGTTCTTGCGATGATCGGGCGGTGACCACGACGCAGCAGCCCCCTCCTCCGCCGTCCCATCCTCCCCATGGGCACTCCCACAGCCACGGACCGGCGGCGCCCGTCTCGCAGCATCTGCGCAAGGTCATCGCCGCGATCCTGATCCCCTTCTCCGTCGCGGTCGTCGTGGGGCTCGCGGTGCTGTGGCCGGGCGGCGCACCGGCGCACGAACGCACCGGAGTCGGCTTCGACCGCCAGACGCAGCAGGCCACGGTCACGAAGGTCGAGAAGGTCGACTGCAAGTCCGTGCACGCCTCGGGAGGCAACCAGGCCGGCGACCCCACCACGGCCGAGGGCTCGGCCGGCACGGACCAGCCCAGCGGCACCTGCGAGAACGCGACGATCCGCATCGACACCGGCAAGGACAAGGGCCGTACGTTCACGGAGATCGTGCAGCCGGACTCACCACGGCAGTTGCACGAGGGCCAGAAGGTGATCGTCGCCTATGCACCCGACGCCCCGGAGAACCTGCAGTACTCCGTCACCGATGTGAACCGCAAGATTCCCATGGCGCTGCTGGCCGGGATCTTCGCCCTGGCCGTGGTCGTGGTGGGCCGGCTGAGGGGCCTCATGGCGCTGGTCGCGCTCGCGGTCAGCTTCCTCGTCCTGACGTTCTTCATCCTGCCCGCGATCCTCCAGGGGTCGAATCCTCTGGTGGTGGCGGTCGTCGGAGCGAGCGCCATCATGCTGATCGCGCTCTACATGTGCCACGGCCTGTCGGCCAGAACCTCCGTCGCGGTGCTCGGCACGCTCGTATCGCTGTTGCTGATCGGCCTGTTGGGCTCGTTGTTCATCGGCTGGGCCGCGCTGACGGGCAACACCGACGACAGTACCGGCCTGATCCACGGTCTGTACCCCGACATCGACATGAGCGGTCTGCTGCTCGCGGGCGTCATCATCGGCTCCCTCGGGGTGCTCGACGACGTGACGGTCACGCAGACGTCGGCGGTGTGGGAGCTGCACGAGGCCAACCCGACGATGGGCTGGCGCGGTCTGTACCGGGCGGGCATCAGGATCGGCCGCGACCACATCGCGTCCGTCGTCAACACCCTGGTGCTCGCGTACGCGGGCGCGGCGCTGCCGCTGCTGCTGCTCTTCTCGATCGCGCAGAGCGGCGTGCTCGACGTGGCCAACAGCGAGCTGGTGGCCGAGGAGATCGTGCGCACGCTGGTCGGCTCGATCGGCCTGGTGGCCTCCGTGCCGGTGACGACCGCGTTGGCCGCCCTGGTGGTCTCCGCCGACCGCCCGGGGTCCCACGGGCCCGTACAGGCCGCTCCGGTGCGTACGGGCAGAGGCCGACGGCGTAAGCGCTGAGTGCGCGGAACTGCTCGGGTGCACCGCGCTGCTGAAGCGTTACGCCTCTTGTCGTACCGTCCGACGGCGGGTCAGCCCGCGCTCTGCTCCTCGGCCAGGATCCGGTCCAGTGCCTGGTCGAGATCGGCCTCGAAGTCCGCGAGGGCCTGCTCCTGACCCAGCGGGACCAGCTTGTCCGTACGGTCGAGGAAGGCGATGATCGGGGCCACTCCGGCCCGGAACAGCGCCTGATCGTTTCCGACCTGGAGCCGGATGTGCACCTCGCCCGGCATCTCACCGGTGCCGCCACCCCCCGCGAGCTCCACGGGAGAGACTCGTACGTCGCCGTCGCCTGCCGCCCCGTTGACCCCGTCCACGAGGAGCTCCCGGCCGAACGCCCAGGTCACGGGCGCGTCTCCGGGAAGATGGAAGGTCAGCCGCACGGCGTACGGATCGGTGGACTCGTACCGGAGCTCCACCGGAATGCGGAAGGAGAGTTCCTCGGAGACGAGGAAGCTCATCATGACCTCTGCCTGAACTGCTTGTACCGACTCGCGCATCGCCTACCCCGTCAACTTGCCGTCGATTGGCCAGGAATGACCTTCCTGACACTGCTGGCATCTTGCTCAACGTACACGGAGGATCACAAGGAGTGAGTTTTCAGATGCTGATAGAGAAGGCGAGTGTCCCTACGAGCTTCCCGATCTCCTGCTGCAACTGACGTGCGGCGGGAAGCAGTTTCTCGGCCTGGTGGGTGGGGAGCGAAATGGCCAAGGTCGCCGCGGTCGACCCGATCGTGAGCGGGAAGGCGGCGCAGGCCGTGCCGAGTGCGTACTCCTGCCGCTCGATGATGGGCTCCATCCGTCCCACGGATCTCAGCTTGCGCAGGAGTGAGCGATCGTCACGCACCGTGTAGGGCGTGATGGACCGGGAGGGATAGCGCTCGAGATGGGCCAGCCGGGCCTCCTCGTCGAGCTGGGAGAGCAGGCACTGGCCGATGGCGTGCGCATGGCCGGTCTCGCGGAAGTCGGCCCATTCCTCGACGGCCGGATTGGCCGGAGTGTCGGCGACCGCCACGATCTCGATCTCGCCGTCGCGGTAGACCGCGAAGTAGATCGGGACGCCGATGGTGTCGCGCCAGTGCCGCAGCGCGTCGGTGATCATGCCGCGACGTTTCTGCTGCGCTCCGCCACTGCTCAACCGCTCGGTTGCGTCGCCGAACACGAAGACGCCGTTCTCCTTGCGGAGGTATCCCTCGTGGGCGAGCGTGCGCAGTAGGTGGTACGCCGTGGGGAGGGCGAGCCCGGCCTCCCGGGCGAGCTGCTTGGCGGGGGCCCCGTCGACGTGCGACGCGACCGCCTCGAGGAGCCGCATCGCTCGCTGGACCGAGCCGATGAGCGTCTGGGGGCTGGCGGGTGCGGGATCAGCCGTGGCCAAGGTTCACTCCCGATGCGCATGGGGTCCCCCGCATACCCGGGGCTCACGGGGGTGAAGCCGTCGGATTCCGGACTTTAACCCTTGGCCACCGCTTTGTGCGGGCCCGGAAGGGAAACTTCCCCCGGTCGTGCGAACCTTCGCACGACGCGGCGACCAGAGCCCGCACGTGTGTTCACCCCGCCGCTCACCAGTCGCTGCGCGAGGACGATCCCGTCATGAACTTCCGTACGACATAGATGAGCCCGCCCACGAGTGCGGCGAACACCAGGATCTTGAAGAGCAGGCCGATCACGAAGCCGACGACGCTGGCGATCAGCCCGCCGAACACGACCAGAGCGATGACCGGCACCGCGACCCACTTCACCCACCACGGCATGCCCGCGAATATCTCCCGCACTGCCATCGCTCCTTCGTTGACGAGAGTCCCGGTCGGGACTCTTCTGACGTCCTGCACTCGATGCTGGCACGCGGCGGACCCGAATGGGGCCCGCCGATCCCTTGTCCTCCCCTGACCCGACCCTTAGGGAACCCCGGGGTCCGGTGTCAGCCCTCGGGCGGGGAGAAGACGACCATGACCCTCAGATCCTCGCTGATGTGGTGGAACTTGTGGGCGACACCGGCCGGCACGTACACCACGCTGCCGCGGCCGACCTGGGTGGTCTCCATGCCGACCGTGATCGACGCACGGCCGCTCACCACGAGATAGACCTCGTCCTGCTGGTGCGGCTGCTGCGGATCGTGCTCCCCCGCGTTCAGCGCGTAGAGGCCGACCGACATGTTCCGCTCGCGCAGGAACTGCAGATACGCACCGTCGTTGGCGGCCCGCTCCGCCTCAAGCTCGTCCAGCCGGAATGCCTTCATCGCCGCTCGCCCGCCCCTGTCCACGTTCAACATCCGTCACGTCTGCCACGATCAGACACATGAAGAATTTCGTAGTCAAGACGATCGCCAACGCGGGGGCCCTGGCCGTCGCGGTCTGGGTGCTCGACAAGATCACGCTGACCGGCGACAGCACGGGCAAGAAGATCGGCACGCTGATCCTGGTCGCGCTGATCTTCGGCCTGGTCAACTTCATCGTGAAGCCGATCGTGAAGGTCCTCACCTTCCCGCTCTTCATCCTCACGCTGGGTCTGATCACGCTGATCGTGAACGCCCTGATGCTGCTGCTGACCTCGTGGCTGGCCGACAAGCTGGACCTGAGCTTCCACGTCGACGGCTTCTGGACCGCGGTGCTCGGCGGCCTGATCATCTCGATCGTCTCGTGGGCGCTGAACGTCGTCCTGCCCGACGAGGACTGAGACCGGGACGGGAGCCCCTCCGATGACCTTCCGCGTCTGCTTCGTCTGCACCGGCAACATCTGCCGTTCGCCCATGGCCGAGCACGTCTTCCGGGCCCGCGTCGAGGAGGCCGGTCTCTCCGGCCTCGTCGAGGTCGACAGCGCGGGCACGGACGGCTGGCACGAGGGCGACGGCGCCGACCCGCGCACCGTCCACGTCCTCGACGAGGGCGGATACACCTCCGACCACACGGCCCGCCAGTTCCGTCGCGACTGGTTCTCCCGCCTCGATCTGGTCATCGCCCTCGACGCCGGCCACCAGCGGACGCTGCGCCGGATGGCGGCGCTGCCCGAGGACGCGGACAAGATCCGTCTGCTGCGCTCCTACGACCCCGCTGCCGCCGACGGCGACCTGGACGTGCCCGACCCGTACTACGGCGACACGGAGGGCTTCGAGGAGTGTCTGCGGATGGTCGAGGCGGCGAGCGGTGGGCTGCTCGACGCCGTGCGCGCGGCGGTGGAAGGGCGGGCCGCATGACGGACGCGTCGCCCAAGCGGGCGGGGGACGGCACACGGGCGGTCCGGGCGGGTCTGCCCGAGCCGGTCAGGAACGAGCCGACCCTGCCCGGGCCGGTGTTCGCCGCACACTTCCATCTGCCCGGCGATGTGGCAGGGCCCTACACGTACGGGCGCGACGAGAACCCGACGTGGACCCATCTCGAGCGTGCCATCGGCGAGTTGGAGGCGCCGGGGCGGTCCGGCGTGCAGACGCTGGCCTTCGCCTCCGGCATGGCGGCGATCTCCGCGGTCCTCTTCTCGCAGCTGCGCGCGGGCGACGCGGTGGTGCTGCCGTCCGACGGCTACCAGGTCTTCCCGCTCGTCCGCGACCAGCTCACCGCGTACGGCATCGAGGTGCGCACGGCGCCGACCGGGGGCGACGCCCAGCTCGACGTCCTCGACGGGGCGCGGCTGCTGTGGATCGAGTCGCCGTCCAATCCCGGGCTCGACGTGTGCGACATCCGCCGGCTCACGGAGGCCGCCCACGCGCGGGGAGCGCTGGTCGCCGTCGACAACACCCTCGCGACACCGCTCGGGCAGCGCCCGCTGGAGCTCGGCGCCGACTTCTCGGTGGCCAGCGGCACCAAGCAGCTCACCGGGCACGGGGACATCCTGCTCGGCTACGTCAGCTGCGCGGACGCCGGGGCGATGACCGCGGTGCGGCGCTGGCGCAAGATCGTCGGGGCGATCCCCGGGCCGATGGAGGCCTGGCTCGCCCACCGCTCGCTGGCCACGCTGGCGCTGCGGGCCGACCGGCAGGACGCCAATGCCCTGGCGGTGGCCGAGGCCGCCCTGCGCGGGCGCGTCACGGGCCTGCGCTACCCGGGGCTTCCCGACGATCCGGCGCACGCCGTCGCCGCGCGTCAGATGCGGCGCTTCGGCTGCGTCGTCTCCTTCGAACTGCCGTCGCAGGAGCGTGCCGAACGATTCCTCGAAGCCCTCTCGCTGGTGGACGACGCGACGAGTTTCGGTGGCGTCCGGTCGACCGCCGAGCGGCGCGAACGCTGGGGCGGGGACGCGGTCTCGGCCGGCTTCATCCGCTTCTCGGCCGGCGCCGAGGACCCCGAGGACCTGGTGGCGGACGTCCTGCGGGCGCTGGATGAGTCGATCTCATCCAGTGTCTAGTACCGGGCTACGGAGAACGGACGGTCCGAGCCTCCCCCCTCGTGGCTCGGACCGTCCCGGTTCTGCGCGCGAAGAACCGCGCAAACAAGGCTAGTTGACTCTGTGTCAGTGTCCAATCACGGTAGCGACAGAGACCTATCGACATATTTATAGTTGGGCCCGACCCGGAACCGGGAGGGAGGGGCGTCGCCATGGATATCGCCCTGCTGCGCACCTTCGTGACGGTGCATCGGGCCGGTTCGTTCACGCGTGCCGCCGCCCTGCTCGGTCTGTCGCAGCCGGCCGTGACGTCCCAGATCCGCACACTGGAGCGGCAGTTGGGCCGCCCGCTGTTTCTGCGCCAGGCGCGCGGCGTGACCCCCACGACCATCGGCGACGAGCTGGCACACAAGGCCGCCCCGCATCTCGACGCCCTCGTGGAGATCACCGAGGTCGGCCTCGACGAGGAATCGGCCGTCCGCACCCTGCACCTCTCGGGCCCCCCGGAGTTCACCGCGGAACGCGCCCTGCCCGCGCTCACGGCACTGACCCGCTACGACGGCCAGAGCATCGCCCTGCGCGCGTCGTTCGGCACGGCGGAGGAGTCGCTGGAGGGCCTCGCCGCCGGACATCATGATCTCGCCATCGCCACGGCCCGTCCGAGGGGCGTCCTGCTCACGGCGACTCCGCTCTGCGACGAGGAGCACGTCCTGGTCGCCGCTCCGCGCTGGGCCGCCCGCATCGGCTCGGGGAAGCTGCACCGCGACGCGGCGCCCTCGCTGGAGAAGTTCCCGGTGGTCGAGGTCCATGAGTCGCTGCCGCTGGTGGCCCGGTACTGGACCGCGGTCTTCGACTCCCGGCCCGCGGTCTCGGGCACGGTCGTCGTGCCGGATCTACGCGCGGTGCTGTCCTGTGTGATCGCGGGGGCGGGGCTGGCCGTACTGCCGCGCTATCTGTGCGCTGCGGCCCTGGACCGCGGGGAGATCGTGGCCCTGCTCGACCCGCCCGTGCCTCCGCTGCGCACGTACTTCTTGGTCGTACGCACCGGCACACTCTCCCTGCCGCACATCGCGCGGGCGCACGAGTGGCTGCTGCGCGCTGCTGTCGACTGGTCATGAGGGGGAGCGTCGTCGGTGCGGAATGTTTCACGTGGAACCAGCCGGGCCACATTTCTCCCATGACCGTCCGACCCGTGGTCAAGCGCACCGCACGCGCCGTCCTGCTCGACGGCGACGACCTGATCCTGATCAAGCGGACCAAGCCCGGCATCGATCCGTACTGGCTGACGCCCGGTGGCGGCGTCGAGCCGGAGGACACGACCGTCGTGGACGCCCTCCACCGTGAAGTGCACGAAGAACTGGGCGCCAAGATCGTCGATGTGGTGCCCTGCTTCGTGGACACCGTCGAGCACATCGGTGAGGACGGTGGCGCGACCGGCGTGAAGGTCCAGCACTTCTTCGTCTGCCGTCTGGAGTCGATGGACCTCGACCAGCGGCACGGCCCCGAGATCGACGAGCCGTGCGGCGAGTACGAGATCGTACGGGTGCCGTTCACCCGCGTCGGCATCGCCTCGGTCCATCTGGTGCCGCTGTCGCTGCGGCACTATCTGGACGGCAACATCGAGGGCGTGCGGGCGATGCACGCACCCGATCTGGGCTGAGCCCTCCCCGCCCGGACGTCGTGCGGCGCGCAGGCGATGCGCGTACGCGATGCGCGCCCGGTTCGTGCGCGGATCAGCCGCCGGCCCCGACGAGTTCCTCCACCGAGTCGTGCCGGATGCGGTTGCCGGGGATGCCGACGGCCCGTAGCGCGTCGACCCCGCTGCGGATCATTCCGGGCGGCCCCGAGAGATAGGCGTCGTACTCGTTCCAGGGGCCGTACTCCCGTACCGCGTCCGGCAGATGGAGATGGGCCCGCTGGTCGATGACCGGCCGGACCGAGAGCCAGGGGTGGCTCTGCTGGAGTCTCAGCATCGTGTCGATGTCGTACAGGTCGTGATCGGTGCGGGCGCCGTAGAACACCTCGACCGGGCGCCGCTCGCCGTGCTCGGCGACGTCCTCGACGAGTGCCTTGATGGGGGCGATGCCGGTGCCGCCGCCCAGGCAGAGGAGGCCGCTGTCGCTGTTGTGGTCCACCGTCATGGAGCCGGCGGGCGGGCCGAGTCGCAGGACGTCTCCGGGGCGCGCGCGGTGCACCAGGGCGTTGGAGACCCAGCCCGCGGAGACCGCCTTCACGTGGAACGAGAGCAGCCCGTCGGACCGGGCCGCCGACGCGAACGAGTAGTGGCGCCAGATCCGCGGCCACCACGGCGTCTCCAGCGTCGTGTACTGCCCGGCGAGAAAGGGATAGGGCTGGTCGGGCCGGACGGTGACGACAGCGATGTCAGGGGTGCGCAGATCGTGCGAGACGACCTCGGCCATCCACCAGGCGGGGGCCGTCAGCTCGTCCACGGCCGCCGCGTCGATCATCACCTGCGAGATCGTCGTGTACGTGCGGACCCAGGCGGCCTCGGTCTCCGCGTCCCACGTGGTCGTGGCGTACCGGGTGAGCGCCGCGATGAGGCACTCGCCGACGGCCGGGTAGTGCTCGGCCTGGGTGCCGTACTTGCGGTGGCCGCGCCCGAGGTTCTTCAGGTACGCGACCAGCACGTCCTCGTTGTCGATGTGCTCGGCCGCGGTCAGCAGCGCCCGCAGGAGCCGGTCGCGCTGGGTGTCCATCGCGGCGGGGAAGAGCTGGCGCAGCTCGGGGTGGCGCACGAAGAGCAGCGCGTAGAAGTACGAGGTGACCTTGTCGGCGACGGGGCCGACTTCCTCCATGGTGCGGCGAACCAGGATCGCGTCCGGGGAACCGGTCGGCCGGGGAGGCCGGGGCGGGCGGGGGGCGGCCACGGGGCCGGTGGCGAGGGCGGGGTACTGGGTCCAGGCGCGCCCTGATGCGGCGGGTGGCTCCTCGTAGGAGCGGGGCTGCGGTATTCGGCCCTCTTCCCGGGCGTCCGCTGCGGGGACCGGTGCCGGTGCGGGGCGGCCGACAGGGCGTATGGGAGTGACCCGGCGGCCGTCCGCACCCTCATGACCTGCACCGCTGGTGGTCGGATCCGGGGCCGACGTGGTGCGCGGCATGAACCAGCCGCCCCCTTCGTCCGAACCGGAATCGGCCGACGTAGTGGTCGGAGCGTCCATCCTCAGCCTCGCCTCGAACATCTTTCGGTCGGTCTCTGTACTTCCGCGCGCTTTTCCTGCTCGCGCGTGATCGGAAGCTGGTATTCCCCCGTGTGCTGTCTCCTGCTCCCACTCACTTCGGACGGCCAATGCGGCCACATTGAACCCGTATCCCGGATTGCTACGGACAAGTAAGGCAAGAGTGTGACATTGCCCGCAGTCCCCTCACCGCAGCATGCCACCCGGTGCCATTGCACAGAACGCAAAGCGGAAAGTGCGGGTCTTCGATCTCCCCGTCCGGCTAGGCTGCGTCGGGCTGCGTGCGGTCCACGGACTTCCCCGTTGTCTTCGCACGATCCCGGACACGAACCGGAGTCGACCATACCGGCAGCCAGGAGGGGCACAAGCCCCTGCCGCCTTAACCAGCGATTAAGCGGCCGTCCCCCTTCTCCGAAATTCGCTCAATTACCGGTCGCGCCGCACCAATTCGTAGGCTTCCCGCAGATCACGCCCCACATAGGAGTGGGTGGCAAGTCCCGCTACATGCCGATCCGCATTGACCGCGACCGATATGGGCACGACGCCGAAGAGCTCCACGTCGGACAGCGAGTCTCCGTACGCGACGCAGTCCTCTCTGGCCACCCCGAACTCTTCACAGAGCCGGTCCGCGATCTTCACCTTGGCCGCGGCGCTGAGCACTCCGGCCGGGTCGACGGGCTCGGCGAACGGCACGGCGGGGAAGCGTGATCCGTACGCCGCGTGCGCGCCCCACGCCGTGAGCCGCTCGACGAAGAAGGACGGGGAGAGGGAGACGACCGCGCAGTAGTCACCGCGGTCACGGATCTCCGCCCACGTCTCCCGGATCCCACCGAGCCAGGGCGCTCCCTCGAACGCGGTCGTGACGTGATCCGCCGTCAGGCGCGCCCACAGGGCGTGGATGCGGTGCGCGTACTCCGGCGGGCCGATGCGCTGCGCTCCGATCTCGGCGTCCAGCGCGACGGTCTCGGCCTCCAGGCCCAGCTGCCGCGATATCTGCACGGGGGCCGTGGTGCCGGGCAGCAACGTCCCGTCCATGTCGAAGAGATGCAGTCTCGGTCGGGTCATGTACGCCGAGGCTAGTACCCGGGGTTACTCCCGCCGTCAGACGCCCGCGGACGCCGTTCCCGGCACCGTGTTTCACGTGAAACTTCAGCGCCGCCCTCGACGGGCACTCCTCGTTGTCCACGTCGCCGCCTCGGCCTCCTGGCTCGGCGTCTCGCTCGGGCTGCTCGCGCTGGCCGTCACGGCGACGGCCACCGGGGCCGGACCCGCCGTGGAGGCGTCGGCCCGCTCCATGAAGCTCTTCGCGGACTGGCTGGTGCTTCCACTCGCCCTGCTGACCCTGCTGAGCGGTCTGGTGCTCTCACTGGGCACGCGGTGGGGTCTCGCTCGGCACCGATGGGTCTACGTCAAGTTCTGGCTGACGCTCGCGACGACGGCGGCATCGATCTTCGCGTTGCGGCCGGGCGTCAACGACGCCGTGGCGACGCTGGCGGACGGCGGCCGGTTGACCCGCCCCACCGATCTGCTGGCGGGCCCGATCGTCTCGCTGACCTCGTACGCCTTCATGACCGCGATCTCGGTGCTCAAGCCGTGGGGACTGACCCGACGTGGCCGAAAGCACCGGGTCACTGCACGCAAAGCGGTGGACGCCACGGGGCCGAGTCCGACAGCCTGACCTGCGTGTCGACACCTTCCCTCTCCGACCTTCCCATCCGCCGTCTCACCCGACGCGACGTCCTCGCGTGCGCGGACCTCTCCGAGGACCGGGGCTGGCCCCGCGAGGAGCACAAGTGGGGCCTCCTGCTCGCCGCCGGTACCGGCTACGGCATCGACGACCCCGACGGCGGGCTCGTCGGCTGCTGCGTGGTGACCGAGTACGGGCCACGGGAGCGGCCGGAACTCGCCGCGATCGGCATGGTGCTGGTCGCCGAACGGCATGCCCGCAAGGGCGTCGGACGGCGTCTGATGCACGCGGTCGTCGAGCGGGCGGGCACGACTCCGCTGACGCTGCACGCGACGCCGTACGGGCGGCCGCTCTACGAGGAGCTGGGCTTCAAGGTGACCGGCAGGGCCGAGATGGTGCGGGGCCGCTTCACACCGGGCGGCCCCCTCCCGGACGTCACCACGCGGCCGGCCACGGCGGAGGACCTCACGGCGATCCTCCGTCTGGACGCCGAGGTGTTCGGTCCCGACCGCACGCACATCATCACGCGGCTGCCCGCCTTCGCGGACCAGCTGCGGGTGGCCGAGGACGGCGGCCAACTCATCGGCTACGCGGCCGCCTGGCCCAACATGGACACCCATGTCGTCGGACCACTGGTGGCCCGCGACACCGAGACGGCCAAGGCCCTCGTCGCCTCGCTCGCGGCGCACACGGACCGGCCGCTGCGCACCGACATCGACGTACGCCATGAAGAGCTGCTCACCTGGATCAAGGAGCGCGGCCTGGAAGGCATCGCCATGAACGCGGTGATGAACCACGGCGCACCGGACCTGCCCGGCGACTGGACCCGCCGCTTCGCCCCGCTGACAGTCGCGGCCGGCTGACCGCCGACCCGCTCCCCACGACGACTCCGCCCCCGAGCGCCGCTGAACTGCGGCCGCTCGGGGGCGGAGTCGTGGGTGCCGGTGCCTCAGACGAGCGCGTCGAGGGCCTCGCCGGCGAAGCCGTGGTCCTGCTCGGGGGCGCCGCCGCCGACACCGATGGCACCGATCAGGCGCCCCTCGCGGTGGATCGGGAGACCACCGGCGATGAACAGCAGCGGCCGGTCGAGGGCGGTCGGCAGGCTGTGGAAGGGCCCGTCGGGCTTCACCAGGTCGACGAGGTCGGCGGTCGGGGCGTTGAGCTGAAGGGCGGTGTACGCCTTGCGGGTGCTGGTCTCGCCCGAGATGAGGACCGCGCGGTCGTCACGGCGGAAGGCGAGGAGGTGGCCGCCCGCGTCGAGGACGGTGACGCTGACGGTGACCCCGGCCGCCTCGGCGGCCCTGCGAGCGGCGGAGACGAGCGTCTCGGCGTCCTGGGTGGTCAGCGGGGCGGCGACGGTGGTGCTCATGAGGGGTGCTCCTTGCGGGGTGGTGCTGGTCGTTCCGGTGAGGCGGGGACGTCGTCGGCCCCGGGGGTGGGGTTCGGTCAGTAGCGGACCGGTTCGGCGTGCTGCCGTCCAGCCGCTCCAGCGGCTCCCGCAGCTCCGGCCGCGACGAGGCTCGGGGCGGGCGAGCGGCGCTCCAGGGCGGCCGACAGGACGGCCAGGACGAGGGCTCCCGCGGCGAGCGCGGCGCCGACCCAGTTCGGGGCGGTGTAGCCGAGGCCCGCGGCGATCACCATGCCGCCGAGCCAGGCGGAGAGGGCGTTGCCGAGGTTGAAGGCGCCGATGTTGACGGCCGAGGCGAGCGTCGGGGCGCCGGACGCCTGGTCCAGGACGCGCTTCTGCAGCGGCGGCACGGTGGCGAAGCCGAGCGCACCGATCAGGGCGATGGTGATCGCGGCCAGGACCTTGTCGTGCGCGGTGACCGTGAACAGGGCCAGCACGATCGCCAGGGCGCCCAGCGAGACGTACAGCATGGGCATCAGGGCCCGGTCGGCGAACTTGCCGCCGACGAGGTTGCCGCCGACCATGCCGAGCCCGAAGAGGACGAGCAGCCAGGTGACCGAGCCGTCCGCGTAGCCGGCGATGTGGGTCATCATCGGTGCGATGTAGGTGATGGCCGCGAAGACGCCGCCGAAGCCGAGCACCGTCATCGCCATGGCGAGCAGGACCTGCACGTTCTTGAAGGCGGCCAGTTCGTGGCGCAGCTGCACGCCCTCGGGCTTGGGCAGGTCGGGCACGAGCTTCGCGATGCCGGCGAGGCCGAGGACGCCGAGCGCGGCGACGACCGTGAAGGTGACGCGCCAGCCCGCGGACTGGCCGATCAGGGTGCCGAGGGGGACACCGACG
This sequence comes from Streptomyces sp. KL116D, assembly GCF_030766975.1. Lineage (NCBI taxonomy): Bacteria > Bacillati > Actinomycetota > Actinomycetes > Kitasatosporales > Streptomycetaceae > Streptomyces > Streptomyces sp. KL116D. The sequence goes on from NZ_JASERH010000026.1 coordinate 74,099, forward strand.
ACGTTGGCCACGGTCAGGCCCGTGAACATCATGGCGATCGCACCGGCCTTCTTCTCCGGGGCGACCAGCTCCGCCGCGACGACCGAACCGATGCCGAAGAAGGCGCCGTGGGCGAGCGAGGCGACCACCCGGCCGATCAGCATGACGGCGAAGACCGGGGCAACGGCGGAGAGCAGGTTGCCGACGATGAAGAGGCCCATCAGCAGCATCAGCATCCGCTTGCGCGAGATGCGGGTGCCCAGGACCGTCATCAGCGGTGCGCCGATCATGACGCCGAGGGCGTAGCCGGTGACCAGGAATCCGGCCGTGGGGATGGAGACGCCGAAGTCACCCGCGACCTCTGGGAGGAGTCCCATGATCACGAATTCCGTGGTTCCGATCCCGAAGGCCCCGATCGCGAGGGCGAGAAGCGCGAGAGGCATGGGGGTCCACCTTCCCAGGTTGTTGCGGGTGCGCTTTACGAGACCTCACAATAATTGCAGACGCTGGCTAATTGCAAGCGCGGGCAATTTACAGGTATCGACTACCCTGGTGTGCAGCCACTCCGGGACGGAGGATCCACGAGCCATGACCGCCACAGACCCCGCACTCACCGCCCTCTCCCAGGGCTGGTGCGCCCTCTCCCTGCTGCACGGCAGGATCGAGGCCCACATCGAGCGCGCACTGCAGGCCCAGCACGACCTGAGCGTGCGCGAGTACTCCCTCCTCGACGTACTGAGCCGCCAGCACGACGGGGACGGCGGCCACCTCCAGATGAAGCAGGTCGCCGACGCCGTCGTGCTCAGCCAGAGCGCCACCACCCGCCTGGTGACCCGCCTGGAGGACCGTGGTCTGCTCGCGCGCTATCTGTGCCCCACCGATCGCCGCGGCATCTACACCAACGTCTCCGAGGCGGGCCTCAAACTCCTCGAAGAAGCCCGGCCCACGAACGAGACCGCGCTGCGCGAGGCCCTCGACACCGCCGCCGAGAACCCCGAGCTCGCGCCGCTGGTCAGGGCCGTCGAAGGGTTGCGCGTCCCCGCGTAGGGCGATGTGCCCAGGCGGCCGCCCGGCTTAGGCTGCGCCCATGGGAGATCTTGAGATCAGGCCGGCCGCGGCCGAGGACGTTCCGGCGATCGTCGCGATGCTGGCGGACGACCCACTGGGCGCTCGGCGCGAGTCCCCTGACGACCTCGCGCCGTACCTCGCCGCCCACGCCCGCCTGGCGGCCGACCCCAACCAGCACCTGGTCGTCGCCGTGCGCGAGGGCCGGGTCGTGGGCACCTTGCAGCTCACCGTCATCCCCGGACTCTCCCGGATGGGCTCGACCCGCTCGGTCATCGAAGGGGTCCGTGTCCACGCCGACGAACGCGGCAGCGGCCTGGGGACCCGGCTCATCGAGTGGGCCGTCGAAGAATCCCGGCGCCAGGACTGCCAGTTGGTGCAACTGACCTCGGACGCCACTCGCACCGACGCGCACCGGTTCTACGAGCGGCTCGGCTTCGTGGCCTCGCACGTGGGGTTCAAGCTGCCTCTCTGAGACGCCTCTGCGTCAGCGGAGTGACCCGCCGGGATGTTTCACGTGGAACCTGGAACCGTCCGGTCGGCCGTTTCACGTGAAACGGCCGACCGGACGTTGAACGCCGTTGCGCGGGCATCCCCACATGCGCGTACGGGTTCGTGGGAACGCCTACTGCGGCACCCCGCGCCATCCTTCGGGGTCCACCCCGCCGGGCACCGGAGCATTCTTGTCGTAGGGCTCGCGCGTGAACATGAACGACCCGAGGTCCAGATGGCTGACCGAGCCGTCGGGGCGGCGTACGGCCCGCAGCTGCTCCCCCGCGTAGTAGCCGTCGAGCCCGGTCCAGGTCCCGTCCCCGTTCGCCCGGAACCGGGAGCGTCGCCCGCCACCGGCCACCGGACCCAGCTCGACGCCTCCCTCGGACGCCAGCCGCAGGGCCACGGTCTGCGTGCCCCAGTACCAAGGACCCGCCAACTCCAGGACAGCCGTGTCCACTTCGGGCAGCGGCCGCCAGGGCTCGGGGATGCGAGGCTCGGCCTCGGCGACGATGTTCAGCAGCTCGGCGGCGACCGTCGCCACCGGAACGCCCGACGTGCAGTTGGCCAGGGTGACGGCCACGAGCCCGTCCTCCTCGCTCAGCCACAGCCCCGCCAGGAAGCCGGGCAGCGATCCGGTGTGGCCGGCCAGGGTGCGCCCTTCGCCGTGCACGATCTGCATCCCGAGCCCGTACGACATCTCCCGGTCGCCCGGCAGCGTCGGCGCGGCCGGCGTTCGCATCTCCCGCACGGACTCCGTGCTCAGCACGCGGTCGTCACCCGTGGAAAGGAAGGCGGCAAAGGCAGCCAAGTCACGTGTGGTGGACCACAGTTGGCCCGCCGGAGCCATCAGGCCGAGATCTTCGCTGGGCTCCGGCAGCAGCACGTCCGCGAAGGGGTGCACGGCCCAGCCACCCGCGTGCGGCATCTGCGGCTGAAGGCCGGTACGGCTCAGACCGAGCGGTTCGAGGATCTCGCCGCGCAGGGCCTCTTCCCAGGAGACACCGCGCACCTTCTCGATCAGGGAACCGAGGAGCGTGTAGCCGGGGTTGGAGTAGTGGTGACGGCGTCCCACGGGGTGCCGGAAGGGCTTCTCGCCCAGCACGTCGGCAAGGGTCGGCCGCAGCGACGCGGAACTGCGCTCCCACCACTCGCCCGGGGTCTCGGCGGCCAGCCCGCCGGTGTGCGCGAGGAGTTCGGCGATGGTGACCTCCCCCGCACCGGTTCCGGGCAGGTGCTTCTCCAGCGGGTCGCCCAGGTCGAGCAGTCCTTCGTCGCGCAGCCTCAGCACCAGCACGGCCGTGAACGTCTTCGTGATCGAGCCGATGCGGTACTGCACGTTCTCGTCGGGCCCGTGCCCGTCGACCGAGGTCCGCGACCCCGTCCAGACCAACTTCCCGTCCCGGGCGACCGCCGCCACGAGGGACGGGGCGCGGCCCTCGCTCTGGGCGACGGCGATGCGGTGCAGGAGGGCCCGGCGCGTGGCAGGCAACAGCTCTTCCAGGGGTGTCGTCATGTGCTCAGTCCACCGTGGGAGTTGCCCCGCGTCGAGCCGATTTCACCGGTGGCTGATCATTCCGTGCGACGTCCCGATCAGGTCTGCGCCATGTCCACGAAGCGCGAGTAGTGGCCCTGGAAGGCGACCGTGATCGTGGCCGTCGGGCCGTTACGGTGCTTGCCGACGATGATGTCCGCCTCGCCCGCGCGCGGGGACTCCTTCTCGTAGGCGTCCTCGCGGTGCAGCAGGATGACCATGTCGGCGTCCTGCTCGATGGAGCCGGACTCACGCAGGTCGGACACCATCGGCTTCTTGTCCGTGCGCTGCTCGGGACCACGGTTCAGCTGCGAGAGCGCGATCACCGGGACCTCGAGCTCCTTGGCGAGCAGCTTCAGGTTTCGGGACATGTCCGAGACCTCCTGCTGACGGCTCTCGGAACGCTTCGAACCACCGGCCTGCATCAGCTGCAGATAGTCGATGATCACGAGCTTGATGTCGTTGCGCTGCTTGAGGCGACGGCACTTCGCGCGGATCTCCATCATCGACAGGTTCGGCGAGTCGTCGATGTAGAGGGGGGCGGCCGAGACCTCGGGCATCCGGCGCGCGAGCCGCGTCCAGTCCTCGTCCGTCATCGTGCCGGACCGCATGTGGTGCAGAGCCACGCGCGCCTCGGCCGACAGCAGACGCATCGCGATCTCGTTGCGCCCCATTTCGAGGGAGAAGATGACGCTGGGCAGGTTGTGCTTGATCGAAGCCGCGCGGGCGAAGTCGAGCGCGAGCGTGGACTTACCCATGGCGGGACGGGCCGCGATGACGATCATCTGGCCCGGGTGCAGACCGTTCGTCAGCGAGTCGAAGTCCGTGAAGCCCGTCGGCACACCCGTCATCTCGCCGCTGCGGGAACCGATCGCCTCGATCTCGTCGAGCGCGCCCTCCATGATGTCGCCGAGCGGGAGGTAGTCCTCGCTGGTGCGCTGCTCGGTGACCGCGTAGATCTCGGCCTGCGCCTTGTTGACGATCTCGTCGACGTCGTCGTCTGCCGCGTATCCCATCTGCGTGATCCGCGTGCCCGCCTCGACGAGGCGTCGCAGGACCGCCCGCTCGTGGACGATCTCCGCGTAGTACTCGGCGTTCGCCGCGGTGGGGACCGTCTGGACGAGGGTGTGCAGATACGATGCGCCGCCGACCTTGTTGATCTCGCCGCGCTTGGTCAGCTCCGCGGCGATGGTGATCGGGTCGGCCGGCTCGCCCTTGGCGTAGACGTCGAGGATCGCCTGAAAGATCGTTTCGTGCGCGGGCTTGTAGAAGTCGGCGCCCTTGAGGACCTCGACGACGTCCGCGATCGCGTCCTTGGACAGGAGCATGCCACCGAGGACGGACTGCTCGGCATCCAGATCCTGCGGCGGTACGCGCTCGAACGTGGCCGGACCGTCGTCCCAGCCGCCGTCGTCATGACCTCGCTCGTGCTGGTCGCCCTGACCCCGGCCACCGTCGCGCCGCTTGCGGGAGGACGGCAGACGGTCACCGGGACCGCTGTCGGCCCAAGGGTCGTCCAAGGGCTCGGAGATACTCACCGGGCCGCCTCCTCCCGTCCGCCGAGCGGACCTCGCCGTGCCACTCTTTCCTACGGCACGACACTGACAAATCAGGGGGCCCGATTCCGGTTCTGACGCGTCGGTTTTGTGAGGTTTCCGAGGGCGGAGGACACGGTGGGCGCCGCACCACGGTAGGCGTGCCGGCACCGTCAGCCAATCTGGTTATCCACAGGCACTGTGGACGACGGGCCTCTCGCTGTGGAGAACCGGGGAAAACCTGTGCACGGCCCGGTGGACAGCCCTGTGAACAAGCCCTCAAGCATTTCCACACACTCACACTGACCTGCAGCTTTTCCGTCCACCGGCTGTGCAGGAGAAAAACTTCCCCAGTCGGACCAAGATCTTTGGGAAGGCCTTCACGCAACACGCGCAAGACCTCTCAAGGTAAGGGTCACTACAGCATTGCATCTCTTACCTGTGGAAGATTAGATTGGTGCCCATGACACAGGCTCCCGCGACACCCAAGGCCGCTCGACGCCGGCACGACCGAGAGATCGTCGCCCTCGCCGTTCCGGCCTTCGGCGCGCTCGTCGCCGAGCCCCTCTTCCTCATGGCCGACAGCGCCATCGTGGGCCATCTCGGCACGGCCCAGTTGGCGGGCCTCGCCATCGCCGGGGCCCTCCTCACGACCGCGGTCAGCGTCTTCGTCTTCCTCGCCTACGCGACCACGGCGGCCGTCGCCCGCCGCGTCGGCGCGGGCGATCTGCGCGCCGCGATCCAGCAGGGCATGGACGGCATCTGGCTCGCCCTGCTCCTGGGCGCCGCCGTCATAGCGATCGTCCTGCCCACCGCCCCCGGCCTGGTGAGCCTCTTCGGCGCCTCGGACACCGCGGCCCCGTACGCGGTCACCTATCTGCGGATCTCCGCCCTGGGCATCCCGGCGATGCTCGTGGTCCTGGCCGCGACCGGCGTCCTGCGCGGTCTGCAGAACACCAAGACCCCGCTGTACGTGGCCGTAGCCGGCTTCGTCGCCAACGGCGTGCTCAACGTGGGACTCGTCTACGGTGCCGATCTCGGCATCGCGGGATCCGCCTGGGGCACCGTCATCGCCCAGATCGGCATGGCCGCGGTCTACCTCGTCGTGGTCGTCCGCGGAGCCCGACGCCACGGTGCCTCTCTGCGCCCCGACGCCGCGGGCATCCGGGCCTGTGCACAAGCAGGAGCACCTCTGCTCGTCCGTACCCTCTCGATCCGCGCGATCCTGATGATCGCGACAGCGGTCGCCGCCCGGCTCGGAGACGCGGACGTGGCGGCGTACCAGATCGTCCTGTCCCTCTGGAACCTGCTCGCCTTCGCGCTCGACGCCATCGCGATCGCGGGCCAGGCCATCATCGGCCGCTATCTCGGTGCCGATGACGCCGACAGCGCACGCGACGTCTGCCGTCGGATGGTGCAGTGGGGCATCGCGGCGGGCTTGGTCCTGGGGCTTCTGGTGATCGTCACGCGACCACTGTTCGTCCCGTTGTTCACCAGCGACCAGGTCGTACAGGACGCAGCGCTGCCCGCTCTGATCGTCGTGGCGCTTTCCCAGCCGATCTGCGGGATCGTGTTCGTGCTCGACGGCGTCCTCATGGGCGCCGGCGACGGCCCCTACCTGGCCTGGGCCATGATCGTCACCTTGGCGGTCTTCACCCCGGTGGCACTTCTCGTACCGGCCTTCGGCGGCGGACTCACCGCCCTGTGGGGTGCGATGACGCTGATGATGGCGGTACGAATGCTGACGCTCTGGGCCCGCTACCGCTCGGGCCGCTGGGCCGTCACCGGCGCGACCCGCTGACCGAAGCGTGCCGTTTCACGTGAAACGGCGCATCGTGAAACCCGGACGACAAGCATGTGGGGCCGCACCCCGAAGGGTGCGGCCCCACATATCGCTTCAGCGCTGCTCAGGGCAGTGCTCAGGCAGCGACGACCTCGACGTTGACCTTGGCGGCAACCTCGGGGTGCAGACGCACGGTCGCCTCGTGGGCGCCCAGCGTCTTGATCGGCGAGCCCAGCTCGACGCGGCGCTTGTCGACCTTCGGGCCACCAGCGGTCTCGATCGCCGAAGCGACGTCAGCCTGCGTGACGGAACCGAAGAGACGACCGGCGTCGCCGGAGCGGACGGCCAGACGGACCTTCGTACCCTCGAGCTTGGCCTTGATCTCGTTGGCCTGCTCGATGGTCGCGATCTCGTGGATCTTGCGGGCGCGGCGGATCTGCGCCACGTCCTGCTCGCCACCCTTGGTCCAGCGGATCGCGAAACCACGCGGGACCAGGTAGTTGCGGGCGTACCCGTCCTTGACGTCGACGACGTCGCCGGCGGTGCCGAGGCCGGAGACCTCGTGGGTGAGGATGATCTTCATTTTTCGGTCACCCTTCCCTTATCGCGCGGTGGACGTGTAGGGCAGCAGCGCCATCTCACGGCTGTTCTTCACGGCCGTGGCGACGTCACGCTGGTGCTGCGTGCAGTTGCCGGTCACGCGGCGGGCACGGATCTTGCCGCGGTCGGAAATGAACTTCCGCAGCATGTTCGTGTCCTTGTAGTCCACGTACGTGACCTTGTCCTTGCAGAATGCGCAGACCTTCTTCTTAGGCTTGCGCACAGGCGGCTTCGCCATGGTGTTTCTCCTGTGTGATCAAGAAGTTTGGGGTACGAGCCCAGCCCCGGAAGGCGGTGATCCCTAGAAGGGGGGCTCGTCCGAGTAGCCGCCGCCGGAGCCGCCGGAGCTTCCGCCCCAGCCGCCACCGCCGCCGCCCTGCTGGCCGCCGCCGGCAGGGGCACCGGTCGCCCAGGGGTCGTCGGCGGGAGCACCGCCGCCGCCCTGCTGACCGCCGCCGGAGCCGCCGGAGTTTCCACCCCAGCTGCCACCGCCGCCGCCCTGCTGGCCGCCGCCACCGCCGCCGTAACCGCCCTGGCCACCGCGGCCGCTGGTCTTGGTGACCTTGGCCGTGGCGCTGCGGAGGCTGGCGCCGACTTCCTCGACGTCCAGCTCGTAGACCGTGCGCTTGACGCCCTCACGGTCCTCGTAGGACCGCTGCTTCAGCCGGCCCTGCACGATGACGCGCATGCCTCGCTGGAGCGACTCCGCGACGTTCTCCGCCGCCTGACGCCAGACCGAGCAGGTCAGGAACAGGCTCTCGCCGTCCTTCCACTCATTCGTCTGACGGTCGAAGGTGCGGGGAGTGGACGCGACACGGAACTTCGCGACCGCCGCACCGGAGGGGGTGAAGCGCAGCTCGGGGTCGTCGACAAGATTGCCGACGACCGTGATGACGGTCTCGCCTGCCATGGGGTACCTCTCGGCGGGTTTGCTGCGGACTGCTTGCTGCTACTCGAATCCCGAGGGACTGAACCGCGAGGTTCAGTGGGTCTCGGGGCGGAGGACCTTGGTCCGGAGGACCGACTCGTTCAGGTTCATCTGGCGGTCGAGCTCCTTGACGACCGCAGGCTCGGCCTGCAGGTCGATGACCGAGTAGATGCCCTCAGGCTTCTTCTTGATCTCGTACGAGAGACGACGACGGCCCCAGGTGTCGACCTTCTCGACCTTTCCGGCGCCCTCGCGGACGACGGAGAGGAAGTTCTCGATCAGGGGGGCGACAGCGCGCTCCTCCAGATCGGGGTCGAGGATGACCATCACCTCGTAGTGACGCATGTGGAACCCACCTCCTTTGGACTCAGCGGCCACGGTCGTTCCGTGGCAGGAGGGTTGTTATGCGTGAGCAACGGTATCGGCCACCACTGACAATCGGGCCTCGCGAGGAGAACCCTGCAGATCAGTGGGTATCAGCCCCTGGTCGGGACGTGGGCAGACACCAATGCAGACGGTACAGACTACCCGCACCTCGGCTTCCGGTTGAAATCCGACAGCGGAGCACCGCAATCTGTACACATCGGGTGTGTATGGCGCTACGATGCGCCGCCTTCCGCAGGAGGTGCCGCTATGGCACAAGTAATGCGACCGAACAGCACGGCCTCGTCGTCCCTCTTCGCGACCGATGGCAAGGCCCATCCCCTTCCGGACACCCTGCTCGCCGTGACCGCCGTGCTCGGTGCGATCGCGATCATCACCTCGATCTGGAGCGGGCTCCATCTCCTCAGTTCCTGGGCCGGGCTGGTCGGGATCCTGACGGGGGCCTACGGCCAGTTCATCTCGGAGACCACCCGGGAACGCTTCGGCCTGATCCTGGGCCTCGGGGCCTCGGCCGTCGGCTTCTTCATCGGGATGGCCCACGGAGGCCTTTTCGGCGGGGTCATCGGCTGAGGTCAGGCCCCCCTCGGAGCCCGACCTCCCATACGGCCAGTCGGGGCGCTCGCAGGGCGCAGTAGGCTTCGGCGCGAGAGCCGGAGCCCCTGTACCCATGGGGACACACCAGCCCGAGGAGCGCCCCGAATGAGCCTGACCCTGAGGACCATCAGCCGAGAGCAGCATCTGGCATACATCCAGAGCCTGCCCGCGGCGAGCCACATGCAGGTCCCGGCATGGGCAGATGTCAAGGCGGAGTGGCGCTCCGAGAACATGGGCTGGTTCGACGACCGCACCGGCGAGATGGTCGGCGCGGGCCTCGTGCTGTACCGCCAGCTGCCGAAGATCAAGCGGTATCTCGCGTACCTGCCCGAGGGTCCGGTCATCAACTGGTACGCGCCGAACCTCGACGACTGGCTGCGCCCGATGCTCGCGCATCTGAAGCAGCAGGGTGCCTTCTCCGTGAAGATGGGCCCCCCGGTGATCATCCGCCGCTGGGAAGCCGCTTCCATCAAGAAGGGCATCCAGGACCCGGACGTGAAGCGCCTGCGCGACATCGAGGCGGACTTCATCGAGCCGCGTGCCTTCGAGGTCGCCGACAAGCTGCGCCGCATGGGCTGGCAGCAGGGCGAGGACGGCGGCGCCGGCTTCGGCGACGTGCAGCCGCGCTACGTCTTCCAGGTGCCGCTCGCGAACCGCTCCCTGGAAGAGGTCCACAAAAACTTCAACCAGCTGTGGCGCCGGAACATCAAGAAGGCCGAGAAGGCCGGTGTCGAGGTCGTCCAGGGCGGCTACCAGGACCTCGCCGAGTGGCAGCGGCTGTACGAGATCACGGCCGTGCGCGACCACTTCCGGCCGCGCCCGCTCTCGTACTTCCAGCGCATGTGGACGGCCCTCAACACCGAGGACCCCAACCGCATGCGGCTGTACTTCGCCCGCCACAACGGCGTGAACCTCTCGGCGGCCACGATGCTCGTCGTCGGCGGTCACGTCTGGTACTCCTACGGCGCCTCCGACAACATCGGCCGCGAGGTCCGGCCCTCGAACGCGATGCAGTGGCGGATGCTCCGCGACTCCTACGCACTCGGCGCCACGGTCTACGACCTGCGCGGCATCAGCGACTCGCTCGACGAGACGGACCACCTCTTCGGCCTGATCCAGTTCAAGGTCGGCACGGGTGGCGAGGCCGCCGAATACCTGGGCGAATGGGACTTCCCGCTCAACAAGCTGCTGCACAAGGCCCTCGACATCTACATGTCGCGCCGCTGACCGCAGGGCGTGCACGGGGCCCGTACCGACTCGACTCGGCACTCCCTGCTCCGCTTTCGCGGCGGACCCGGCACAATTCACGTAGCTCCAAAGTTTCTTCATACCTCTGATACACCGCAGCCACGAGAAAGGTTCCGGGACCGGCCATGGCGCTCACGCTCTACGTCGACACCGCGCGCTGGCGGGCACACCACAAGCACGTGCTCGAGCAGTTTCCGGGGCTCGTCCCCGTCTGCAAGGGCAACGGCTACGGCTTCGGCCACGAACGGCTCGCGGAGGAGGCCACCCGCCTGGGCTCCGACATCCTCGCCGTCGGGACCACGTACGAGGCCGCCCGGATCAAGGACTGGTTCAGCGGTGATCTGCTGGTCCTGACTCCGTTCCGGCGCGGCGAGGAGCCGGTGCCGCTGCCCGACCGCGTCATCCGCTCCGTCTCCTCCGTCGACGGCGTGCACGGCCTCGTCGGCGCCCGCGTCGTCGTCGAGGTCATGTCCTCGATGAAGCGGCACGGCGTGAGCGAGCAGGACCTGCCGCAGCTCGCGCACGCCATCCAGGACGTCCGCCTGGAGGGCTTCGCGATCCACCTGCCGCTGGACCGCACCGACGGCTCGGACGCCGTCGAGGAGGTCATCGGCTGGATGGACCGCCTGCGTGCGGCCCGCCTCCCGCTGCACACCATGTTCGTCAGCCACCTCAAGGCCGAGGAACTGGCGCGTCTGCAGCAGCAGTTCCCCCAGACCCGCTTCCGGGCCCGGATCGGCACGCGGCTGTGGCTGGGCGACCACGAGGCGACCGAGTACCGCGGCGCCGTCCTGGACGTCACCCGCGTCTCGAAGGGCGACCGGTTCGGTTACCGCCAGCAGAAGGCCGCCTCCGACGGCTGGCTGGTGGTCGTGGCGGGCGGTACGTCGCACGGCGTGGGCCTGGAGGCCCCGAAGGCGCTGCACGGCGTCATGCCGCGCGCCAAGGGCGTCGCCAGGGCCGGTCTCGCGACGGTGAACCGGAACCTCGCGCCGTTCGTCTGGTCGGGCAAGCAGCGCTGGTTCGCCGAACCGCCGCACATGCAGGTGTCGATCCTCTTCGTGCCGGCGGACGCCGCCGAGCCGAAGGTCGGCGAGGAACTGGTCGCCCATCTGCGGCACACCACCACGCAGTTCGACCGGATCGTGGACCGCTGAGCCGGAGCACCACCCACAGGGCATGAAGAAGGGGCCGCGCACCCAGGAGGTGCGCGGCCCCTTCCTCGTTCCCGTCACGGGCCCGGTTCGCTCAGAGTGAACGCCCGGGGTCCTTGCCCCAATCGCCGGGATCCGCGCCCCAGTTCACGGCCGGGGGCTGCTCGCCGCCGTGGCCCGCGTGCCGTGGGGGATGGGCCGCGTACCCGAGCACGAAGACGTCCTCCGCCCCGTCCAGCACGCCGCCCGACGGGTCGTCGTCCCCGGAGCGCCGCACGACGTCCCTGTCGGGCATCCAGATGTCCCGCACGATGACGGCGCAGAGGTACAGCGTGCCCAGCAGATGTGCGGCGATGGCCAGTTGGTAGCCGTCCGTCGGCAGGCCCTGATGCTTGTCGCCGCTGGTGGTGTACGCGAGGTACAGCCAGATCCCCAGGAAGTACGCGACCTCGCACGCCTGCCAGATCAGGAAGTCCCGCCACTTCGGGCGGGCCAGAGCGGCGAGCGGGATCAGCCACAGGACGTACTGCGGCGAGTAGACCTTGTTGGTGAGGATGAAGGCGGCGACCACCAGGAACGCGAGCTGCGCGAAGCGCGGCCGGCGGGGGGCGGTCAGCGCGAGGGCCGCGACGCCCAGGCAGGCCAGCACCATCAGGGCCGTGGCCAGCGTGTTGACGACGTCGGTGTCGAGCGGCGAGTCCATGTGCTGGGAGATGACCAGCCAGAAGGAGCCGAAGTCGACACCGCGCTCCTGGCTGAACGTGTAGAACTTCGACCAGCCGTCCGGCGCCATGATCATCACCGGTAGGTTCACGACCAGCCAGGCTCCGGCCGCCCCGAGCGTCGCGACCCCGAAGTCCCGCCACTTGCCCGCCCGCCAGCACAGCACGAACAGCGGGCCGAGGAGCAGGACGGGGTAGAGCTTGGCGGCGGTCGCGAGTCCCAGCAGCACGCCGAAGGCAAGGGCACGCCCGCGCGACCACATCAGCATGGCGGCCGCTGTGAGGGCCACGGCGAAGAGATCCCAGTTGATGGTGGCGGTCAGCGCGAACGCGGGCGCCAGGGCCACCAGGAGGCCGTCCCAGGGCCGCCTGCGGTGGGTGCGGGCGACGCAGACGGCGATGACCGCGGCGCAGATCATCAGCATCCCGGCGTTGACCATCCAGTACACCTGCTCCTGGTGCTGGATGGATCCGCTGCCGGGCGTCAGCCACGCGGCGACCTCCATGAACACACCGGTGAGGACCGGGTACTCGAGGTAGTCCATGTCGCCGGGCAGCTTGTCGAAGTAAGGGACGAGCCCGTCGGCGAACCCGCGCCCCTGATAGAGGTGCGGAATGTCCGAATAGCACGCGTGCGTGTACTGGGAGCTCGCCCCGTAGAACCAGGCGCCGTCGTAGCAGGGGAACTTCTGCACCATGCCGAGCGCGAACATGCCCAGCATGACGAGCGCGATGACGCGCACCGGGGTCCACCACGAGCGGCCGAGCAGGGCACGCCGTCCGATGGGGCCTCCAATGAACTCGCTGCCGGCCTCCGCGACCTCGTCCTCTCTGGTCGGCCGCACGGGGTCCGGCTGCTGCGGGTTCGCTCGTGTCGTCTCTGCACTGGGCATGCCGCACATCCTGCCGTACGCGGCTGAGAACGCGGCGAGGGCCGCCGCACCTGGTCGGTGCGACGGCCCTCGATCGACGTGGAACACGCAGCGTTTCACGTGAAACACGGAGCGTTGGTGCTGCCCCGGTCAGCCTCCTCCGCCGAAGAGGGTTCCTCCGTTTCCGTTCCCTCTGGTGTTTCCGTTGCCGTCGGTCTCGGTGGCCGTCGGCGTCGACGTCACTCCGCCGTCCGTCGTGCCACCGTCCGCCGCACCGCCGTTCGCAGCACCGCCGTTCTGGTTGCAGTTCCAGTCCCACTGGCTGCAGCTCTCGCTGGTCGACGGCGAGGGATCGGCCGTCGACTGGCTCGGGGTCGGCGAGGGCGGAGCGGACGAGGACGGCGGCGCGGTGGCCGACGGGGTCGGCGTCGGGCTCGGAGTCTCGCCGATCACCTTGCCGATGGGCTCGGGCGTCGGGAAGGACTCGTACTTCAGGCCCTTCATCGCCTGGGACATGTAGTCGTGCCAGATCTCGGCCGGGAACGACGCACCGTGGATCTTGTCCTGGCCACCCGTTCCGTACATCTCCAGGAACTTGCGGTCCTTGGCCTTCTCGTTGTCGTCCATCCGGTACATCGTGATCGCGGTGGACAGCTGCTTCGTGTAGCCGACGAACCAAGCGGACTTGTTGCCGTCGGTGGTACCGGTCTTGCCGGCCACGTCCCGGCCCGGCAGCCGCGCCGCGGTACCCGTTCCCTTGTCGACGACGGTCTTGAGCACGTCGGTCACGTTGTCGGCGACCTGGGGGTCGAAGGCGCGCTTGGGCTTCGCCTCGTGCCGGTAGACGGTCTCGCCCTCGTGGTCGACGGACTTCACCGAGTACGGGTCGTTCTGCTGGCCACTGGTCGCGAACGTCCCGTAGGCACCCGCCATCCGGATCGCGCTCGGGTCGGACGTACCGAGGGAGAACGACGGGAAGTTGGCGCTGGCGAAGCTGCCATCGAGGATGCCGGCGCTCTGAGCGGATTCCTTGACCTTGTCGAGGCCGACGTCCATGCCCAGCTGGACGTACGCGGAGTTGACGGACTCCCGCATCGCCTCACGCAGGTCGATCTGGAAGCTCGGCCGGTTGTAGGAGGCGCCGCCGTCGTTGGTCTGCAGCCACTCCTTGCCCTTCTGGTCCTTCCAGGGCACGCCGTCGTACGTCTCGATCTTGAGCTTGTTCTTGCCGCTGTACAGGCTCTTCGGCGAGACGATCGTGCGCTCGGACTCGCCCTGGTCCGCCAGGCCGTCCGGATCCCGCACGCCGTACTTGAAGGCCGCGGCCAGCACGAACGGCTTGAAGGTCGAACCGACCTGGGCACCGGTGACGTCGGCGTTGTTGGTGAAGTGCTTGGTCGCGTCCTCACCGCCGTAGATGGCCTGGATGGCCCCGTCCTTGGGGCTCACGGACGCGCCACCGAACTGGACGTACTTGTCGACGTACTCGCCCTTGAACTTGCGCTTGGGGTCGAGGTTCTCCTTGCGGACCTTCTTCACCGCGTCCTCGAGCTCCTTCACCTTCTTCCTGTCGAAGGTGGTGTGGATCTCGTAGCCGCCCTGCTGCAGCTTCTCGGCGGTGATCCGCCCGCCGCTGTTGTTGATGACGTACGCCTTGGCCAGGTCGACGAGGTAACCGATCTGACCGCCGAGCTGCGCGTTGGTACGGGGGTTCTGCAGCTTCGGGAAGCCCTTCTTGTCGAAGTCGCTCCGCTGCGAAGCCGACAGACGGCCGTCCTTGACCTCTTCGTCGAGGATCCACTTCCAGCGGTCCTCGGCACGCTGGCGGTTCTTCGCCGCCGTCGCGTTGAGCGGATCGATCTCGGGCGAACCAGCAGGGTCGTAGTACGTGGCGCCCTTGAGCACGGCCGCGAGGAAGGCGGTCTGGCTCGCGTTGAGATCCGAGGCGTCCTTGCCGAAGTAGGTACGAGCCGCGGCCTGGATGCCGTAGGCGCCACGCCCGTAGTAGGCCGTGTTCAGGTACCCGGCCATGACCACGTCCTTGTCGACCGTGCGGCCGACCTTTATGGAGACGAGGAGCTCCTTGAACTTTCGCGAGACCGTCTGCGACTGGTCGTCCAGCATCGCGTTCTTCACGTACTGCTGCGTGATGGTCGAGCCGCCCTGCGTCTCGCCGCCCTTGGCCATGTTGAACACGGCACGGGCGATGCCCATCGGGTCGACGCCCTTGTCGGTCTCGAAGGTCTTGTTCTCCGCCGACATCACGGCGTAGCGCATGGACTTCGGGATGTCCTCGTACTTGATGATCTGCCGGTTGGTCTCACCACCGGTCGCGATCATCTGCTTGCCGTCGGCCCAGTAGTAGACGTTGTTCTGCGCCTTGGCGGTCAGGGCCTCCTTCGGCGTGTCCACCAACGCGTACGCGATGCCGGCCGCCACCATCAGGCTCCCGAAGAAGCCGACGCACACGCCCGTCACCAGACGCCAGGACGGCATCCACCGTCGCCACCCGTCCTTGTAAGCACGCGGGTAATCGATGAACTTCTTCTTCCCCGGGCGACCCCGTCCGCGCCCCGGCCCGTTCGGGCCTCCGGGGCCCCCGCCACCACGGCGGCCGCCGCCACCTGCGCCACCGCGTCCGGCGCCGCCGTCAGGCGCCCTGCGCCTGCCGCCGCCGGTACTGCGCTGGGCCGCGCGGCGCGCTTCGGCACGGCCGCCCCACTGACGGTCCTCGCCCGCGCTCCCGGACGAACCCGACGGACTCGGGCCACCGTAGGAATCGGAGGGGGAAGCGGTGCTGCCACGCGGTGCCGCGCGACGGCCCGATGACGCTCCGGATGCTCCGCGACGGGCCGCGGCGCGCCCGCCACCCTGCGGCGGCGGCGGTTTGCGACGGTGCTCGCTCATCGAACGACTACTCCTCGGGCAGGCGCGGCATGCGCGCCTGGACGGCAGCTGGTTTCCGGTCCCCCCGAAGTACGGATGTGCCTCGTCCGGCACTCACCCGCACTGCCCCGGGGACGACGACGCCCCCAGGCGTCACTTGGTTCCCGGTGGTCTGCATGGCGGACAGACTACGCACCGTCAAAACCCTCCTAGGGCCGAAGTTCACCCCAAATCAGGCAAGTTGCTTCCTACGAATCGGTGATGTGACGCCGTTCACCGTGATCCCTCTTGTCGCAGTCGCAGGGTCGTTCTATCGTCGAGATGTATCGAGCCGATACATCAGCACGACATAAAGAGTCGATATACGGGACCGCGACAGTGAGGAGGCGACATGAGCCGGCGCTCCGGCATCCTTGAGTTCGCCGTACTCGGCCTGCTCCGTGAGTCCCCGATGCACGGCTATGAGCTGCGCAAACGACTCAATACGTCGCTCGGCGTCTTCCGAGCCTTCAGTTACGGGACGCTGTACCCCTGCCTCAAGACGCTGGTCGCCAACGGCTGGTTGATCGAGGAGTCGGGGAACAATCCCGCCGATGCCCTGGCGACACCACTCGCAGGGCGTCGCGCCAAGATCGTCTATCGGTTGACGGCGGAAGGTAAGGAGCACTTCGAGGACCTGCTCTCGCAGACCGGCCCCGATGCGTACGAGGACGAGCACTTCGCCGCGCGATTCGCCTTCTTCGGGCAGACGTCGCGTGATGTGCGGATGCGCGTCCTCGAGGGCCGTCGCAGCCGGCTGGAGGAGCGCCTCGAGAAGATGCGCCTCTCCTTCGCCCGCACCCGGGAGCGCCTGGACGACTACACGCTCGAGCTGCAGCGCCACGGCATGGAGTCCGTGGAGCGCGAAGTGCGCTGGCTGAACGAGCTCATCGAGAGCGAGCGCGCGGGCCGCGACCAGCGACGGTCGGGCCCGGGGGACGCAGCTCAGCAGGACACATCTGGAGAGACGGGCGGCCTGCCCCGGCACCGGGACAGCACCCGGCCGGATCCGTCCGACGACACCGCCACGTGAAGTCCGATCAGGACTTCACCAGTACACACAGGGAGCAACCGGAATGGGTTCGGTTCGCGTAGCCATCGTCGGCGTGGGCAACTGCGCCGCCTCGCTGGTGCAGGGCGTCGAGTTCTACAAGGACGCTGACCCGGAGACCAAGGTCCCCGGCCTCATGCACGTCCAGTTCGGCGACTACCACGTCGGCGACGTCGAGTTCGTCGCCGCGTTCGACGTCGACGCGAAGAAGGTCGGCCTCGACCTCGCGGACGCCATCGGCGCCTCCGAGAACAACACCATCAAGATCTGCGACGTCCCGAACACGGGCGTCCAGGTTCAGCGTGGCCACACGCTCGACGGTCTGGGCAAGTACTACCGCGAGACGATCGAGGAGTCCGCCGAGGCCCCCGTCGACGTCGTCCAGATCCTCAAGGACAAGCAGGTCGACGTTCTCGTCTGCTACCTGCCCGTCGGTTCCGAGGACGCGGCGAAGTTCTACGCCCAGTGCGCCATCGACGCCAAGGTCGCGTTCGTCAACGCTCTGCCGGTCTTCATCGCCGGCACCAAGGAGTGGGCGGACAAGTTCGTCGAGGCGGGCGTCCCGATCGTCGGCGACGACATCAAGTCGCAGGTCGGCGCGACCATCACGCACCGCGTGATGGCGAAGCTGTTCGAGGACCGCGGTGTCCGTCTTGAGCGCACCATGCAGCTCAACGTCGGCGGCAACATGGACTTCAAGAACATGCTCGAGCGTGACCGCCTCGAGTCGAAGAAGATCTCGAAGACGCAGGCCGTCACCTCGCAGATCCGTGACCGTGAGCTGGGCGAGAAGAACGTCCACATCGGCCCGTCGGACTACGTCGCGTGGCTCGACGACCGCAAGTGGGCGTACGTCCGCCTCGAGGGTCGCGCCTTCGGCGAGGTCCCGCTGAACCTCGAGTACAAGCTCGAGGTCTGGGACTCCCCGAACTCGGCCGGTGTCATCATCGACGCCCTGCGCGCCGCGAAGATCGCCAAGGACCGCGGCATCGGTGGCCCGATCCTCTCCGCGTCCTCGTACTTCATGAAGTCCCCGCCGGTTCAGTACTTCGACGACGAGGCCTTCGAGAACGTCGAGAAGTTCATCAAGGGCGAGGTCGAGCGCTGACCTCCCGCTGACCGGGCCGCGCGGTGTTTCACGTGAAACACCGATCGCCCAAGGGTTGTCGAGGCCCCTGGATCGCACACGTCGTGCGTTCCAGGGGCCTTCCTCGTATGTGAGGCTGTGCCTCATGGCTGTCGTCCGTGACCTGCGCGTACTGCTGCGCCTGCGTGACTTCCGGCGCCTGCTCACGCTGCGGCTGCTCTCCCAGGGCGCGGACGGCGTGTACCAGGTCGCGCTCGCCACCTACGTCGTCTTCTCCCCGGAGAAGCAGACCTCGCCCGGGGCGATCGCCTCGGCGATGGCCGTCCTGCTGTTGCCGTACTCGCTCGTCGGACCCTTCGCGGGCGTCCTCCTCGACCGCTGGCGCCGCCGCCAGGTCTTCCTCTACGGGAATCTCCTGCGGGTCCTGCTGGCGTCCGTGACGGCCGTCCTCATGCTGAGTCACGCACCGGACTGGCTCTTCTACGCATCGGCCCTCTGTGTGACCGCGGTCAATCGTTTCGTCCTGTCGGGCCTCTCGGCGGCGCTGCCGCGGGTCGTGGACGCCGACCGTCTCGTCATGGCGAACTCGCTCTCACCAACCGCGGGGACCCTCGCCGCGACACTGGGCGGTGGCCTCGCCTTCGGTGTCCGCCTGCTCGCCTCGGACTCCGACGCGGCGGTCGTTCTGCTCGGCGCCTTCCTCTATCTCTGTGCGGCACTCGCGTCCCTGCGGATGGACGTACAGCTCCTCGGCCCGGATCCCGAGCTGGTGCAGCCCCGGCTGCGGGCCGCGCTGGCCGGCACCGCACAGGGACTGCTCTCGGGCGTCCGCCACCTCACCGCCCGGCCGGCGGCCACACGCGCGCTGGCCGCGATAACGGTGATGCGGTTCTGCTACGGCGCCCTTCTGGTCATGGTGCTGATGCTCTGCCGGTACGCCTGGTCGTCGACGGAGTCCGAAGGCCTGGCCCTGCTCGGCCTCGCCGTGGGCATCTCGGGGGCCGGCTTCTTCGTGGCAGCAGCCATCACACCGACCGCCGTCGGGCGCTTCGGAGCCGGCGGCTGGATCATGATCTGCGCCGGCGTCGCGGCGATCCTGGAGCTGGCTCTGGGGCTCACCTTCGAGCCCGCGCCGATCATGGTGGCCGCCTTCGTCCTCGGTCTCACCACCCAGGGCGCGAAGATCGCCACTGACACGGTCGTGCAGTCGTCCGTCGACGACGGCTTCCGCGGCAGGATCTTCTCCGTCTACGACGTGCTGTTCAACGTCTCGTTCGTCGGCGCGGCCGGAGTGGCGGCCTTGATGCTTCCGCCGGACGGCCGCTCGATCCAGCTCGTGGTCCTGGTGGCCGCCCTCTACGGAGCGGTCGCGATCGCCGTGTCCCGCTTCCGCACGCGCTAGGGGTTGCCGTTCGGTCGGACACACGTAGGCGTTGTTTCACGTGAAACAACGCCTCCCGGCCGACAACCCAGACACGACTCGGGGCTCTGTTTCACGTGAAACAAAGCCCCGAGTGATGTCGTGGGTGTCAGTCCTGCTCGCGGGCGGCCCACCACTCCTTGAGCGCCGCCACCGCCGCGTCGTACTCCATCGGCCCGTTCTCCAGACGCAGCTCCAGCAGGAACTTGTACGCCTGACCGATCACCGGCCCCGGCGTCACGTCCAGGACCTCCATGATCTGGTTGCCGTCCAGATCGGGCCGGATCGAGTCCAGCTCCTCCTGCTCCTGCAACCGCTCGATGCGCTCCTCAAGGCCGTCGTACGCCCGCGAGAGGGCATTGGCCTTCCGCTTGTTGCGCGTCGTGCAGTCGGAGCGGGTCAGCTTGTGCAGCCGGCCCAGGAGCGGCCCGGCATCGCGTACGTAGCGACGCACGGCGGAGTCCGTCCACTCACCGGTGCCGTAGCCGTGGAAGCGCAGGTGCAGCTCGACCAGGCGCGAGACGTCCTTCACCAGTTCGTTGGAGTACTTGAGCGCGGTCATGCGCTTCTTCGTCATCTTCGCGCCGACCACCTCGTGGTGGTGGAAGGAGACGCGGCCGTCCTTCTCGAAGCGACGCGTACGCGGCTTGCCGATGTCGTGCAGCAGCGCCGCGAGACGCAGGGTCAGGTCGGGCCCTTCGGTCTCCAGCGCCATCGCCTGTTCCAGGACGATCAGCGTGTGGTCGTAGACGTCCTTGTGCCGGTGGTGCTCGTCGCGCTCCAGGCGCAGGGCGGGCAGCTCGGGCAGGACGTGGTCGGCGAGGCCCGTGTCGACGAGCAGGGTGAGCCCCTTGCGCGGGTGCGCCGAGAGGATCAGCTTGTTCAGCTCGTCCCGGACACGCTCCGCCGAGACGATCTCGATACGACCGGACATCGCCTTCATCGCCGCGACGACCTCGGGAGCGACCTCGAAGTCCAGCTGCGCGGCGAACCGGGCGGCCCGCATCATCCGCAGCGGGTCGTCCGAGAACGAGTCCTCGGGGGTGCCGGGTGTGCGCAGGACCTTCTCGGCGAGGTCGTCCAGGCCGCCGTGCGGGTCGATGAAGTCCTTCTCCGGGAGCGCGACGGCCATCGCGTTCACGGTGAAGTCGCGACGGACGAGGTCTTCCTCGATCGAATCGCCGTAGGACACCTCGGGCTTGCGCGAGGTCCTGTCGTAGGCCTCGGAGCGGTAGGTCGTGACCTCGACCTGGAAGCTCTGGTCGACGCCGTCGACGCGGGCGTCCTTCTGGCAGCCGACGGTGCCGAAGGCGATCCCGACCTCCCACACCGCGTCGGCCCACGGGCGCACGATCTTCAGGACGTCCTCGGGGCGGGCATCGGTGGTGAAGTCCAGGTCGTTGCCGAGCCGGCCGAGCAGTGCGTCCCGGACCGAACCGCCGACCAGGGCGAGAGAGAACCCGGCCTCCTGGAATCGGCGGGCGAGGTCGTCCGCGACAGGCGAGACCCGCAGCAGCTCGCTGACCGCGAGACGCTGTACCTGGCTCAGGGCACTGGGGTTGTCTTCATTGGCGTTCGGCACAACAGGACAGGGTACGTGGCCCGGGCGGCCCGCACCGAACCGTTTGCCGGGCCACCGGTCGGACCGTCCGGGCGGCCCCCTACTCTGGCTCCACGATCTTGTGAGGCAGACCCGGGCACTCAGCCACAGTGCTCCTCGTTACCATGCGTGGACACATCTGCGACCACTGACGACGACGAGGGACGGACGAGCGCGTGGCCGAGGCGGCAGACTTCCCAGGGATGAGTCCCTCACCTGCCCGCCGACTGCTGCGGCACGCGGGAGCCCTGCTCGCCGCGGCGCCGCTCGTGGCGGCGCTCCCCCTGCTGTCCGGAGCCACTCCCGCCCAGGCCTCGGCACCGTCCGCGGCCACGGCCGCCGCGACGGGCACGACCACGGTCGACGTCGCGGTGAACCAGCTCACGCCCGGCGCGCCGAGCGAGAGCGACACGATCACCGTCAAGGGCCGGATCACCAACAACGGCAAGCAGGCCGTCACCGGCGCGCACCTGGCCCTGCGCGTCGGCACGTCCTACGGCGGCCGCTCCCAGATCGACGCCGCCGCCAAGAGCAGCACGGGCGGCACGCCCGACGGCCGGGAGATCGGCGGCAAGTACGCCAAGAAGGTCGCCACGCTGGCGCCCGGCGCACAGCAGGACTTCACGCTCTCCGTCCCGGCGAAGGCGCTGCAGCTCGGGTCAGAGGGCGTCTACCAGATCAGCGTCGCCCTCATGGGTCAGACGGCCGCGCAGCCGTACCCGCAGACGCTGGGCATCCAGCGGAGCTTCCTGCCCTGGCAGCCCGACGGCGCCGGCCCCCGGACGAAGACCACGGTGCTGTGGCCGCTGATCTCCAGCACCCACCTGACGGCCGAGACGGGCACGAACGAAGAGCAGACGCCCGTCTTCAACGACGACAGCCTGGCCGAGCAGATCGGCGCCGGCGGCCGCCTCCAGCAGATGCTGGAGCTCGGCAGCGAACTCGACGTCACCTGGGTGATCGACCCCGACCTGCTGGCCTCCGTCGACGCGATGACGGAGTCGTACAAGATCAAGGAAGCGGACGGAAAGCTCACGTCCGGCAAGGACCAGTCGACGGCCAAGGCGTGGCTGAGCGAACTGGAGACCGCGGTGCAGGGCCAGAAGGTGGTCACGCTGCCGTTCGCGGACCCGGACCTGGCCTCCCTCGCCCACAGCGGCACGAAGGTCTCCGGCTCCCTCGGCCACCTCAAGAACGCCACGGACGCCGCCGAGAAGACTGTGGACACGATCCTCCACGTGAAGCCGGACACCTCGTACGCCTGGCCCGCCGACGGCGCCGTCGACCCCGACATCGTCAAGGTCGCGACGTCCGCGGGCGCGGACAAGATCATCGCGCGCAGCGACAGCCTCCGGGAGACGGGCACCCTCACGTACACCCCGTCCGCCGCGCGCCCCATCGGCGGCGGGGCCACGGCCGTGGTCGCCGACGCACGGCTGTCGACGGCGTTCCAGGGCGACATGACGGGCGCCGAGAGGTCCACGCTCGCCGTGCAGGAGTTCCTCGCCCAGAGCCTCATGTTCGACCTGCAGACGGACAAGCAGCGCAGCGTCGTCGTGGCCCCGCAGCGGATGCCCACGGCGAGCCAGGCCCAGACGATGGCCGAGGCGGTCGGCATCCTGCAGAGCGGCACCTGGTCGCAGCCCCAGAGCCTGGCGGCCGCCGCCAAGGCGAAGCCCGACCCGGGCGCCACGACCCGCGTGCCGCGCTCCTACCCGGCGTACCTCCGCAAGCAGGAGCTGAAGCCGCCCGCCTTCGAGCAGATCGCGGCCACCGAGAGCGACCTCGAGAACTTCAAGGTCATCCTCACCGACAAGTCGCGCGTGGTGACTCCGTTCGGCCGGGCGATGGACCGCGAGGTGTCCACGTCGTGGCGGGGCCGGGCCGGCACGGCGACGACCTTCCGGGACGGGGTCTCCATCTATCTGCGCGGCCTCACCGATCAGGTGATGCTGATCGAGAAGTCCGAGGTGAAGCTCTCCGGCCGCAGCGCCACCATCCCGGTGTCGGTGCAGAACAACCTGTGGCAGGACGTCGACCACCTGACCCTGCGCCTCACCTCCGGCAACGGCACCCGCCTCAAGATCAACGGCGAGACGTTCCAGGACCAGCCGGTGAAGATCTCCAGCGGCCACAGCCAGTCCGTGAAGTTCACCACCACCGCCAAGGCGACCGGCCCGGTCACGGTCCACGCCCAGCTCTTCACCCGCGACGGTGACGCCTACGGCCAGGAGGTGTCCTTCCAGGTGGATGCCAACGAGGTCACACCGACCGTGATGCTCGTCATCGCCGGCGGAGTCCTGCTGCTGGTCCTGGCCGGGTTCCGGATGTACACCCAGCGCAAGCGCGCCGCCGCCGACAAGGCGGCCAAGGCCGGCGAGGACGCCCCGGACAGCGACTCGGAGGCCGCGGCGGAGCCCGCGCCGGAGGACGAGTCGGCTCCCACCGCCCGGGCAGACGTTCCGCAGCAGCCGAGTGACCCGACGGCTGACACCTCCTCCGAAAGCACGGCCCCGTCGGGGACGGGTGAGAGAGTGGACCGTTGAGCGATGTCGTGGCCGGTGGGCCGGGGACGATGAGGTGGGGTATCCATGAACGCGCCGTACGACGGTGACCGTGGCCAGGGCTCGGGCGGCTCTGCCTCGGGCGATGGCCACCCGTACGCCGGCTCGCACGGGGCAGGCGGACAGGTCCCGCCGCCCCAGCCCGCGCCCGACGCGTATCCGCAGGACGCGTACCTCCAGGACGCGTACGACCAGGACCCGTACCGGGCCAACGACCTGGCCGCCCAGGACCCGGTGACCGAGGCGCTGTACGACCGCGCCGCGCACCCGCCGCCGCCCCCGGGCACGTACCAGCAACAGCAGCCGCTCTACGCCCAGCCGCCCGCGAACCAGTACCAGCCTGACCCGCGCGTGTGGGCGCAGACGCCCGCGCCGGAGCCGGACAGTGCCACCCAGTACCTGCCGTACGGCGACGACGCGCGGACGACGCAGTTCGTGGGCGTCGACGACCTCGTGACGCAGGCGAGCGAGGAGCGTCACGAGCCGGACGCCTTCGCCCACCTCTTCCGCGACCAGCAGCCCGGCTACGGCGGCGGCCGCGCCCCGGCGGAGCAGCCGGTGGACGACCCGACCCAGTTCCTCGGTCAGGCGCCCGTGCCGGTGCCTCCGCCGGCAGCCGCGCCCGCCCCGGCCCCGGCGCCCGCGAAGAAGGGCGGCCGCGCATCCAGCCTGATGAAGTCGAGCGCGGTGATGGCTGCGGGCACGCTCGTCTCCCGCCTCACCGGCTTCGTCCGCACCATGGTGATCACCGCGGCGCTCGGCGCCGGACTGCTCGGTGACACCTGGACCGTCGCGTACACGCTGCCGACGATGATCTACATCCTGACCGTCGGCGGCGGTCTGAACTCCGTGTTCGTGCCGCAGCTCGTCCGTTCCATGAAGGAGGACGATGACGGCGGCGAGGCCTACGCCAACCGGCTGCTGACGCTCGTGATGGTGGCCTTGGCGGCGATCGTCGTGATCGTCGTCGTCGCCGCGCCCCTGCTGATCAACCTGATGTCGAGCACGGTCTCGAACAACCCGGACGCCGACAACGTCGGCGTCACCTTCGCCCGCTACTGCCTGCCCACGATCTTCTTCATGGGTGTGCACGTGGTCATGGGCCAGATCCTGAACGCCCGCGGCAAGTTCGGCGCGATGATGTGGACCCCGGTCCTGAACAACATCGTCATGATCTTCACGTTCGGCATGTTCATCTGGGTCTACGGCACCGCGGCCGAGTCCCACATGGGCGTGACGACGATCCCGGACGACGGCGTCCGCCTCCTCGGCATCGGCACGCTGCTCGGTCTGACCGTGCAGGCGCTGGCGATGATCCCGTACCTGCGCGAGACCGGCTTCCGCTTCCGTCTCCGCTTCGACTGGAAGGGCCACGGCCTGGGCAAGGCCGTGAAGCTCGCCAAGTGGACCGTGCTGTTCGTCCTCGCCAACCAGGCCGGCGTCATCGTCGTCACCCAGCTCGCCACGGCCGCGGGCGAGGCGTCCCCGGTCAAGGGCACCGGCATCCTGGGCTACTCCAACGCCCAGCTGATCTGGGGCATGCCGCAGGCGATCATCACCGTCTCGGTCATGGCCGCGATGCTGCCGCGCATCTCCCGGTCCGCGCACGACGGCGACCCCGGAGCGGTCCGCGACGACATCTCCTCGGGCCTGCGGACCTCGGCGGTGGCGATCGTCCCCGTCGCCTTCATGTTCGTGGCGCTCGGCGTGCCGATGTGCACCCTGCTGTTCGGCTCCAGCGGCACCGAGGCCGCCCAGTCCATGGGCTACATCCTCATGGCGTTCGGACTCGGCCTCATCCCGTTCTCCGTGCAGTACGTGGTGCTGCGCGGCTTCTACGCGTACGAGGACACCCGGACGCCCTTCTACAACACGGTCATCGTCGCCGCGGTCAACGCCGCCGCCTCGGCCGTCTGCTACGTCATCCTGCCCGCCCGGTGGGCGGTCGTCGGCATGGCCTTCTCGTACGGTCTCGCCTACGCGATCGGGGTCGGCGTCGCCTGGAAGCGGCTGGGCAAGCGGCTCGGCGGCGACCTGGACGGCCCGAACGTCGTGCGTACGTACGCCCGCCTCTGCCTCGCGTCCGTGCCTGCCGCGGTGATCGGCGGCGGAATCGGGTACGCGCTCACGAAAGCCCTCGGCCACGGCGCGGTCGGATCGATCGCGGCACTGGTCGTCGGAGGTGCGGTGCTGCTGGGAGTCTTCTACGTGGCGGCCCGGAAGATGAGGATCGAGGAGCTCAATTCGATGGTCGGAATGGTGCGTGGCCGTCTCGGCCGCTGATCCGACCGGAAGTGCGTGCAACCATCGGCGGCTACCGCGTGTCGTGCATAGCGCCGGACTGTGGGCACAATTGGCTTTGACGTCGCAGTGAGTGCAACGGATGGGGAGGCAGGAACGACGGTGGCGGAACGGAGCACGGCTGCCGTCGACGTGGCCGACAACGGCGGCGACGAGCCGCTGGCCGCCAAGGCGGACAAGGCGGAGCAGGCCACGGCCGACGGGGTGGCCCAGACCGGGGAGCGGGACACGGCGGCACGCGAGGAACCCGCGGACACCGCGGAGACGGGGACACACGTGAGCCCCGGGAAGACGACACCACCCGAGCTGCACAGCGGGCACAAGCTCGCCAGACGCTACCGGCTCGAGGAGTGCGTCACCCGTCTGGACGGTTTCAGCAGCTGGCGTGCGGTGGACGAGAAGCTCCGCCGCGCCGTCGGCGTGCACCTGCTGCCCGCCGATCATCCGCGGGCCCGCTCGGTGCTCGCCGCGGCCCGCTCGTCGGCGCTGCTCGGCGACCCGCGGTTCGTCCAGGTCCTCGACGCCGTCGAGGAGAACGATCTCGTCTACGTCGTCCACGAGTGGCTGCCCGACGCCACGGAGCTGACCGCGCTGCTCGCCGTGAGCTCGCTCGAGGCGCACGACGCGTACCAGATGGTCAACCAGGTCTCCCACGCCATGGCGGCGGCACACCGCGAGGGCCTGGCCCATCTGCGGCTCACGCCGAGCGCCGTGCTGCGTACCTCCACGGGCCAGTGGCGCATCCGCGGCCTCGCCGTGAACGCCGCGCTGCGCGGCATCACGTCCGACACCCCGCAGCGCACCGACACCGAGGCGATCGGCGCGCTGCTGTACGCCGCCCTGACCCAGCGCTGGCCGTACGAGAACGACGCGTACGGTCTGTCGGGGCTGCCCAAGGGCGTCGGCCTCATCGCGCCCGACCAGGTCCGGGCCGGCGTGCACCGCGGCCTCGCGGAGCTCGCCATGCGCGCGCTCGCCAACGACGGGGCGACGGCGTCCCGCCAGGAGCCCGCGTGCACCACGCCGGAGGACCTGGTGAAGGCCATCGGCGAGATGCCCAGGATCCGCCCGCCGGAGCCCGCCTTCACCGCTCCGCCGGAGTACCAGCGGACCACCTACCAGCAGGGCACCTACGGCCGCCAGGCCGCGCCCGGCGTCACCCAGCCGGTGCCCGCCCCGCCGCCCCCGCTGCAGAGCCGTACCGGCAAGGCCCTCAAGTGGGCCGTGTCGGCGCTGCTCATCGCCGCGCTGGGGCTCGGCAGCTGGCAGCTCGCGGACGCCCTCATGGACCAGAGCAAGTCCGGCGACTCCGAGACCACGCACACGACCGACGGTGACGGCGGCAAGGACGACAAGAAGCCCGCCAAGCCGCACACCATCAAGGGCGCTCAGGAGTACGTCGCCAAGGGCGACCCCCAGGCGCCCAACGACGTCGCGGACACGTACGACGGCGACAGTTCCACGTACTGGCGCACCAAGTCGTTCCTCGACGGCCCCGACATGGTCATAAAGCCGGGTGTCGGCATCGTGTACGACCTCGGTTCGGCCCAGGACGTGTCCGCCGCGTCGATAGGGCTGCGCTACGGCGGCGACCACACCACGGTCTCGCTGTACGCGGCCGACTCGCTCTCACCGGCCTCCGTGGACGGTCTGAAGCGGATCGGGCCCCAGACCAAGACCCGGGCCAAGACGGCGAGCGTCAAGGCCGACAAGCCGGTCAAGACGCGGTACGTACTCGTATGGCTGACGGCACTGCCGCACGCGGGTCAGGATGGGTACAGCCAGGCCGGCTACAAGCAGGGCATCACGGATGTGAAGTTCACCGGCTGACCACCGGCACACCGTGACTCACCAGGGGGAGGGGGTTCGGCAGTGGACGACGCCTACGGCGGAGCGAGCGATCAGGACCTCCTCGCCCGCCACGTCGCGGGGGACAAGGACGCCTTCGGCGAAATCGTGCGACGGCACCGGGACCGACTGTGGGCGGTGGCGCTGCGGACGCTGGGAGACCGCGAGGAAGCCGCGGACGCGGTGCAGGACGCGCTGGTCTCCGCCTACCGCGCCGCGCACACCTTCCGCGGCCAGTCCGCCGTCACGACCTGGCTGCACCGCATCACCGTGAACGCGTGCCTGGACCGGGCGCGCAAGATGGCATCGCGGAAGACATCACCCGTGGACGACGCCGATCGCCTGGACCAGCTCCTGGAGCCGCACGAATCGGCGGCCGCGCCCGCCGAGCGCAACGACCTCCACCGCGAGCTCCTGGCCGCCCTGGGATCGCTGCCGACGGACCAGCGGGCCGCGCTCGTCCTCGTCGACATGCAGGGCTACCCGGTGGCTGAGGCCGCCCGGCTCCTCGACGTCCCCACCGGAACGGTCAAGAGCCGCTGTGCGCGCGGCAGAGCCAGACTGCTTCCCCTCCTGACCCATCTCCGTACGGAGAGCGGGGACAAGGAAGGTGCCGAAGGTGGCGAGAACCCGACCCCTGGAAGGAACCGGACGCAGGGGACATCCGTCCCACCCGCAGCGGGTCCTCGGGACGACGCAGGACCAAATGATTCGGCTGCGGTGAAGGGCGGAGGTGGGCGAGCGTGACATCCACGACCGACACGGCGGAGCACCCGGAGGTCACCGAGATCTCCGATCTCGCCGAAGGCCTGCTGCCACCCTCGCGCACCTCCGACATCCGGCGTCATCTCGACGGCTGCGTGCTCTGCGCGGACGTCTATGCCTCCCTGGAGGAGATCCGCGGCATGCTCGGCACCCTGCCGGGTCCGCCGCGGATGCCCGAGGACGTCGCCACGCGCATCGACGCGGCACTGGCCGCCGAAGTGCTTCTGGACAGTGTCACCACGGTCCCGGAGCACGAGCTCGCCGAGACCCCGCCGCGTGAAACCACGGAGCCTGTTTCACGTGAAACATCGACGGCCGACGCCGCCGAGCCCTCGCTGCGGTCCACGGACCGGCCCGCAGGACACGCACGCGCCGCCACGGGTCCGGGGCGCAAGCCTCGCTTCACACGGCGCCGCACCGGCGCCGCCATCGGCTCCGTCCTGACGGTGGCCGCGCTCGGGGTGGGCGCGCTGCTGATGCAGAACACCGGCGGATCCCCGACGGCGAAAGCGCCGACGAGCAGCGCGTCGGACACCTTCGCGCAGAGCACGCTGCAGGCCAAGGTCTCGAAGCTGCTCGGCACAGGGCCGTCCAGCAAGGAGCCGTTCGGCACCGAGGACACCGGGCCCAAGGCTCCGGGCTCGAACTCGCCGATGAAGAAGCAGGCGCCCTACGCGCCGCCCTGCGTCCAGCAGGGCACCCAGCGCAACGAGGACCCGCTGGCTGTGGAGAAGGGCACGTACCAGGGGAAGGACGCCTACCTCGTCGTCCTGCCCCACGAGTCCGACCCGGCGCATCAGGTGACCGCGTTCATCGTGGATTCCTCCTGCGTGAGCCGGCACGCGTCCAAGGGCGAGCTGCTGTACACCCACTCCTACAAGCGTCGCTGAGGGGCACCCGAACGCACTCCCGACGTGCACCCGGACACGTCGGGAATGCATGCCCCGTAGGATCCGTTGGGTGGGGTGAGAGTCCTGAGAAGAGGCTCCCCCGGCAGTACGCAGCAGTCCCGCAGAGACGAGGAATCAAGCCGTGAGCGACGTCCGTAACGTGATCATCATCGGCTCCGGGCCCGCCGGCTACACGGCGGCGCTCTACACCGCGCGCGCGTCGCTGAAGCCGCTTGTGTTCGAGGGCGCCGTCACCGCAGGTGGCGCGCTGATGAACACGACCGAGGTGGAGAACTTCCCGGGCTTCCAGGACGGCATCATGGGCCCCGAGCTCATGGACAACATGCGCGGCCAGGCCGAGCGCTTCGGCGCCGAGCTCGTGCCCGACGATGTCGTGGCCGTGGACCTGTCCGGTGAGATCAAGACCGTGACGGACACCGCCGGCACCGTGCACCGCGCGAAGGCCGTCATCGTCACCACCGGTTCCCAGCACCGCAAGCTCGGTCTGCCGAACGAGGACGCGCTGTCCGGCCGTGGCGTCTCCTGGTGCGCGACCTGCGACGGGTTCTTCTTCAAGGACCAGGACATCGCCGTGATCGGCGGCGGCGACACCGCGATGGAGGAGGCCACCTTCCTGTCGCGCTTCGCCAAGTCCGTGACGATCGTGCACCGCCGCGACACCCTGCGCGCCTCCAAGGCCATGCAGGAGCGCGCCTTCGCCGACCCGAAGATCAAGTTCGTCTGGGACAGCGAGGTCGCCGAGATCAAGGGCGACCCGAAGCTCGCCGGTCTGACGCTGCGCAACCTCAAGACGGGCGAGACGTC
Source organism: Streptomyces sp. KL116D (assembly GCF_030766975.1). Taxonomy (NCBI): domain Bacteria; kingdom Bacillati; phylum Actinomycetota; class Actinomycetes; order Kitasatosporales; family Streptomycetaceae; genus Streptomyces; species Streptomyces sp. KL116D. The sequence continues at coordinate 104,265 of NZ_JASERH010000026.1, forward strand.
CGAGCTGCCGGTGACGGGTCTGTTCATCGCGATCGGCCACGACCCGCGGACCGAGCTCTTCAAGGGTCAGCTCGAGCTGGACGACGAGGGCTACCTGAAGGTCGACGCCCCCTCGACGCGCACCAACCTGACGGGCGTCTTCGGCGCCGGCGACGTTGTGGACCACACCTACCGGCAGGCGATCACGGCGGCCGGCACCGGCTGCTCCGCCGCTCTCGACGCCGAGCGCTTCCTGGCCGCGCTGGCCGACGGTGAGGCCGCCGAGCCCGAGAAGACCCAGACCGCCAGCGTCTGACCCGAACTTCCCTCCCGACCCTCCCCCCAAGAAATGAGGAGCCTGCTGTGGCCGGCAACCTGAAGAACGTGACGGACGCCTCCTTCGACGAGGACGTCCTCAAGAGCGACAAGCCCGTCCTGGTGGACTTCTGGGCGGCCTGGTGCGGCCCGTGCCGCCAGATCGCGCCGTCGCTCGAGGCCATCGCTGCCGAGTACGGCGACAAGATCGAGATCGTCAAGCTCAACATCGACGAGAACCCGGGCACGGCCGCCAAGTACGGCGTCATGTCGATCCCGACCCTGAACGTCTACCAGGGTGGCGAGGTCGCCAAGACCATCGTCGGTGCCAAGCCGAAGGCCGCCATCGTGCGCGACCTTGAGGACTTCATCGCCGAGTAGTCGACGACGCCTTTCGCGAACGGCAGACGCTGTTTCACGTGAAACACGAACGGGCCAGCCCCTCCGGGCCGGCCCGTTCGGCGTTTCCCAGGCAGTCACCCCGCGGCCGTCACAGGGGCCGAAGCGCGGGTTCCTTCTGCACGGCGCCCAGGAGCCGGTCCAGCGCCAGCTCCACGTCCTCTTTCCAGGACAGTGTCGTACGCAGCTCCAGGCGCAGCCGGGGGTGCAGGGGATGGGGCCGCACCGTCTTGAAGCCGACCGAGAGCAGATGGTCCGCGGGCAGCAAGCAGGCCGGCTCTTTCCACTGGGCATCACCGAAGGCTTCGATCGCCTTGAAGCCCCTGCGCAGAAGGTCCTTGGCGACCGTCTGCACGATGACCCGGCCCAGACCCTGGCCCTGATAGCTCGGCATGATCCACGCGGTCATCAGCTGGACGGCGTCGGGGGACACGGGACTCGTCGGGAAGGATGCCGCCCGGGGGACGTACGCGGGCGGAGCGTAGAGCACGAAGCCGACCGGAACGTCATCGACGTAGACGACGCGTCCGCAGGACCCCCACTCCAGGAGGACCGCGGAGATCCAGGCTTCCTTCTCCAGTTCGGGGGTGCCCGCCTTTACCGCGGCCTCGCCACTGACCGGGTCCAGCTCCCAGAAGACACACGACCGGCAGCGCTTGGGAAGGTCCGGAAGGTTGTCCAGTGTGAGCGGTACGAGCCGACGCCCCATGAAGGCAGTTCCTCGCTTCCTTCGCCCGCGGCGACGCGGGCGGCTGTCAGAGCGCTCCGTTCCCTGAGCAGGCTGCCGACGAATCCGCCGACGGCACCGAGCCCGAGACCTGCGGTCATCAGTCCGCTGCGACTCACCGATCGCATGACCCCCGCCTCCCCTATGAGGTGCTGCCGGGTGGATGCGCTCTTCCCGTCGCATCGTAACCACGATGCGATTCCATCGATACCGTAAGAAAGCAAAGAGCGGGCCGTGTTCCGGTACACACCGGACACAGCCCGCTCCAGGTCACTGCGGTGCAGTGGTCAGTCCTGCTCGTCGTCCTCGGCCGACTCCGGGAGGGCGTTCTGCAGAACCGGTCCCTCGCCGGGGGCGAGCGAGCCGAGGATCCGCTCCAGGTCGTCCATCGACGCGAACTCGACGACGATCTTGCCCTTCTTCTGACCCAGGTCGACCTTCACCCGCGTCTCGAACCGGTCCGAGAGCCGCGTGGCGAGCTCACTCAGCGCCGGGGAGACTCGCGTACCGGCCCTCGGCCCCTTCGCCCGCGTCGTGCTCGTGGGCCGGGACCCCATCAGGGTCACGATCTCCTCGACGGCACGCACCGAGAGCCCCTCGGCGACGATGCGGTGAGCCAGACGGTCCTGCTCCTCCGAGTCCTCGACGGACAGCAGAGCACGCGCGTGGCCGGCGGACAGCACACCCGCCGCGACCCGGCGCTGCACGGCCGGAGAGAGCTTCAGCAGACGCAGAGTGTTGGAGACCTGCGGACGGGACCGGCCGATGCGGTCCGCCAGCTGGTCGTGCGTGCAGTGGAAGTCCTTGAGCAGCTGGTCGTAGGCGGCAGCCTCTTCCAGCGGATTCAGCTGGGCACGGTGCAGGTTCTCCAAGAGCGCGTCGAGGAGCAGCTTCTCGTCCTCGGTGGCGCGCACGATGGCCGGGATGCGCTCCAGACCCGCCTCACGGCAGGCCCGCCAGCGCCGCTCGCCCATGATCAGCTCGTAGCGGCCGGGACCCACCTGCCGCACCACGACGGGCTGCAGCAGGCCGACTTCCTTGATGGACGTGATGAGCTCGGCAAGGGCGTCCTCGTCGAACACGTCACGCGGCTGGCGCGGGTTGGGCGTGATGAAGTCGAGCGGCAGTTCCGCGAAGTGCGCCCCTGCGGGGCTCTCGAAACCGTCCACCGCGGCCGTCGCAGGTTCCTCGGTTTCCCGTGAAACATTCTGCTGCGACAGCGATGCCACCTTGGCCGCCGCGACCCCACGCTCCGCCGTCAGCACCGGCACGGCGGCGGGAGAAGCCGAAACTCCTCCTGCCGGACTCGCCGGCGTCGTCTTCTCAGGTGTGGGGGCAGCCGGGATCAGCGCGCCGAGACCACGGCCCAGTCCCCTCCGTCGCTCGCTCACTGAATACCCTCCGGCGTGCTCTGCTGGTCAAGTTGAGTGCCCGCGTGGGCATGCTGGGCGTCGTAGTGGATCCCGACCCCGCGCAGCGCCATCTCCCGCGCCGCTTCGAGGTACGAGAGCGCACCGCTCGATCCTGGATCGTAGGTCAGCACGGTCTGCCCGTAGCTGGGCGCCTCCGAGATACGGACCGAGCGCGGGATGCTCGTCCGCAGAACCTCTCCACCGAAGTGGTTGCGGACTTCGTCGGCGACCTGGGAAGCCAGCCGCGTACGTCCGTCGTACATCGTGAGGAGGATCGTCGAGACGTGCAGGTCGGGGTTGAGGTGCCCCCGCACGAGATCCACGTTCCGCAGGAGCTGGCCGAGCCCCTCCAGTGCGTAGTACTCGCACTGGATCGGGATCAGCACTTCCGCCCCCGCGACGAGAGCGTTGACCGTCAGCAGACCGAGCGACGGCGGGCAGTCGATGAGGATGTAGTCCAGCGGCTGCTCGTACGCCTGGATGGCTCGCTGCAACCGGCTCTCACGCGCCACCAGGGAGACCAGCTCGATCTCCGCACCGGCGAGATCGATGGTGGCCGGGGCGCAGAAGAGCCCTTCGACATCAGGGACGGGCTGAACTACTTCGGAGAGCGGCTTACTCTCGACCAACACGTCGTAGATGGACGGCACTTCTGCGTGGTGGTCGATACCCAGAGCCGTGGAGGCGTTGCCCTGTGGATCCAGGTCGATCACCAGCACGCGTGCGCCGTGCAACGCGAGCGAGGCGGCAAGGTTGACCGTCGTGGTGGTCTTGCCGACCCCGCCCTTCTGGTTGGCCACCACCATGACGCGGGTCTGCTCAGGACGTGGCAGGCCCTCGCCCGCACGACCAAGAGCTTCTACTGCCAGTTGGGCAGCACGACCGATGGGGGTGTCGTCCATCGGAGGCGGTGTTTCACGTGAAACATCCTCCCCCGCCGACTCGGTACGGGGACCGGGGACCGGATCGGTCATCGGTCCCGCGATGTTGGCGTCGGACCGCAAGGATTCACTCTCCTCGACTTCAGGCTCGCAATGAACAGAGCCTCCCATGCCTTCGGGGTCAAGAACCAGCGAGGCCCGGTCTTCTGTGGATGAATCCCCCTCTGTGGACAACTCCGTGCCCGTATCGAGGGATCCGAGAGGTCTACGGTCGCGGGGAGCGGCCGCTGCGCGGCCGCGACTGATGATGCCATGCAGCAGTGAGCGACGTTTCACGTGAAACACGATGCACCGCAGGGTGGTGCGCTCCCTTGCGACACCCCGAGATGCGTACGTTTGACAGCTTTTGTGGAGTACCGCTGGTCGTCAGGACGGATCAGCGGTACTCATCATCACGCCAAGAATTGCGCCAGGAGATCACGCCAGGGAATCACGCGGGAAGGTCACTCCCGCACCGCGCGCGACCGGCGATCAGCGCCTGCGACGCGCCCGTCCCGTACGAGCCGCCTTGGCGCGCTTGGCGGCGAACCGCACACCGCCGGGGCTCTCTCCGACCTCGACGCGCACCACGGTGGAGAGCGGGTCGACCACGCCCTCGCCGACGTGAAGGACCGACGTCTCCACGGCACCGAGCTTGCTCAGGGCGGCGCCGGCCCCCTTGAGCTCCTCCTCCGCGGTGTCGCCCTTGAGGGCGAGCATCTCTCCGTACGGCCGCAGCAGGGGCACGCCCCACGCGGCCAGCCGGTCGAGCGGCGCCACGGCCCGTGCGGTGACGACATGGACGGGCTGCAGCTTCCCGAGGACCTCCTCGGCGCGGCCCCGCACCACCGTCACGTGATCGAGCCCGAGCAGCTCGACGACCTCGGTGAGGAACGTCGTACGCCGCAGCAGCGGCTCCAGCAGCGTGATCTTGAGATCCGGCCGGACCAGGGCCAGCGGAATGCCCGGCAGCCCCGCGCCGGAGCCCACGTCGCAGACGGTGACGCCTTCAGGGACCACCTCGGAGAGCACAGCGCAGTTGAGGATGTGCCTCTCCCACAGGCGCGGCACCTCGCGCGGGCCGATCAGACCACGCTGCACTCCCGCGTCAGCGAGAAGCTCCGCGTACCGCACAGCGTCCGGGAAGCGCTCGCCGAACACCGTCCGGGCCTGCTCGGGAGCAGGGGGGAGTTCTGCTGCCTCCGTCACGGGGACCGTCCTTCCGTACCGCACTACCGCACTGGGGTGGCTGACTAACAGGCTGACAAAGATCGGCCCCGCCTGCGAACAGACGGGGCCGGAGAGCGACGTGCCGTTCAGGCAGGAAGCACGACGACGAAGCGCTGCGGCTCCTCGCCCTCGGACTCGCTGCGCAGGCCGGCGGCCTTGACCGCGTCGTGCACGACCTTGCGCTCGAAGGGCGTCATCGGGTTCATCTTGACCGGCTCACCGCTGCTCTTCACCTCGGCCGCGGCCTTGGCGCCCTGCTCGGTGAGCTCGGCGCGCTTCTTGGCGCGGTACCCGGCGATGTCGAGCATCAGGCGGCTGCGGTCCCCGGTCTCCCGGTGGACGGCAAGGCGGGTGAGCTCCTGGAGGGCCTCGAGAACCTCTCCGTCGCGCCCGACCAGCTTCTGCAGATCACGGCCGCCCGAGTCGCTGACGATGGACACCGCGGCACGGTCGGCCTCGACGTCCATGTCGATGTCGCCGTCGAGGTCGGCGATGTCCAGCAGACCCTCGAGGTAATCCGCGGCGATCTCGCCTTCCTGCTCGAGGCGGGACAGGGTGTCGCCACCCTCAGGAGCGGCGGAGGTGGTGCCTTCCGTCACGGGATGGACTCCTTCTTGCGTCAAAGGCTTGCGCCAAAGTCTTACGTCGAGGTCTTACTTCTTGGACGGGGACTTGGGCCGCTGCGGGCCCTTGCGCTGTCCGGACTTGGCCTTGCTCCGCTGCTGCGTGCCGCCGGCGGGCTTGGCGCCACCGGCCTGCTTGGCCTGCGGCTTCGCGTCCTGCGGCTCGTCCGTCTTCTCGAGCGACGTCTTCGGCTCGGAGGAGGAGTCCTCCTTGGCCGTGGTCGTCCCGGACTGGCGCTGCGACTTGGACTGCCGCTTGGGCTGCTGCCGCTTCGGGGTCGCGGTCGACGCGGGAGCGCCGTCCTCGTCCAGCACCGCGGTCGCCGTGCTCTTGGCCACCTGGCCGTCGGCCTGGGCCGCGAGACCGGCCTTGGTCAGACCGTTGATGAACTTGCGCTCGAACTCGTTGCGGTCGCGGCCCTTGGAGACGATCGCCTTGACGACGTTGCGATCGCGGCGGGTGCGGATCTTCTCGGCGTGCGTGACGTGCTTGAGCAGGCGCTCCAGGTAAGCGGACTGGGCCTTGGAACCCGGCGTCGGGTTGTTGCGGATCACGTACATCTGCTGGCCCATGGTCCACACGTTGGTGGTCAGCCAGTAGACGAGGACACCGACGGGGAAGTTGATGCCGAAGACGGCGAACATGACGGGGAAGACGTACATCAGCATCTTCTGCTGCTGCATGAACGGCGTCTTCACCGTGGTGTCGACGTTCTTCGTCATGAGCTGGCGCTGCGTGAAGAACTGCGACGCCGACATCAGGACGATCATGATCGCCGTGACGACGCGGACGTCGGTCAGCGTGGCGCCGAGCGAGGCGACCTTGTCGGCGCTGTCCGTGAACTTCGCGGCCAGCGGGGCACCGAAGATGTGCGCCTTGCGCGCGCTCGCCAGCAGCGGCTCGTCGATGACACCGATCGTCGAGCCCGTCGCGATGCCGTTGAGCACGTGGTACAGGGCGAAGAAGAACGGGGACTGCGCCAGGATGGGAAGGCACGAGGAGAGCGGGTTGGTACCCGTCTCCTTGTACAGCTTCATCATCTCTTCGGACTGGCGCTGCTTGTCGTTCTTGTAGCGCTCCTGGATCTTCTTCATCTCGGGCTGCAGCGTCTGCATCGCCCGAGTCGACTTGATCTGCTTCACGAAGAGCGGGATCAGGCAGATCCGGATCAGGACCACCAGGGACACGATCGACAGGCCCCAGGCCCAGCCCGTGTCGGGACCGAAGATCTTCCCGTACAGCGAGTGGAACTGGACGATGACCCACGAAACTGGTGTCGTGATGAAGCTAAAAAAACCGGCAATCGTGTCCACTAATCAGGCTCCTTGAGCATGGGACGGGGTCTCGGCGGCCAGGCTCTCGGGGGAGCCTTGGGCAGGCGCGCCGGCGGCGGAAGGCCCGCCCTTGCGTTCGCGCCAGGCGTTGCGCAGCATTTCGTGCCACCGCGGACGCTTACGCGGCGGAACATGATCGACACCGCCGAGCGACCACGGATTGCACCGAAGGATCCGCCAGGCGGTGAGGGCTGTCCCCTTGATCGCACCGTGCCGGTCGATGGCCGTGAAGCCGTAGTGGGAGCACGACGGGTAGTACTTGCACACCGGACCGAGCAGCGGACTGATGGTCCACTGGTACAGCTTGATCAATGCGAGCAGTGGGTACTTCATCGCGTGCCCCCTCCCAGCAGCCGCTGCAGGGCGGCATCCAGGTCTCGGGCCAGTTGTGCGTGGGTGGCGTCGCCCGCAGGGGGCAACGCGCGTACGACTACCAGGCTACCTGGGGGCAACAAGGCCATTCGGTCGCGCATGAGGTGCCGAAGCCTGCGCTTCACCGCGTTCCGTACGACGGCTCCACCCACGGCCTTGCTCACGACGAAACCCGCACGCGGTGGGGAAACGCTCTCCCCAGGCGCGTGCGGGTCCGTTGAACCGCTACGTAGATGGACGACGAGAAGCGGGCGTCCGGCCCGGCGTCCTCGGCGTACCGCGGTCGCGAAGTCTTCGCGCCGCCTCAGCCGATACTCGGTAGGCAGCACGTCATGACCTGATTACGAAATCAGGCGGACAGGCTGGCGCGACCCTTGCCACGACGGTTGGCGAGAATCGCACGACCGGCGCGGGTCCGCATGCGAAGGCGGAAACCGTGGGTCTTGGCGCGACGACGGTTGTTCGGCTGGAAGGTGCGCTTGCTCACTCGGGGGCTCCAGAGAAATTCGGGTGGTGGCGGGACATCGCCTGGCTGTCACCGTGCGCCCACGAGAAGCTCGCAATACGCCCGAGTGCACCGCTACACAGACTGCAAAGAACTTGCGGACCATGACCTTGCCCATCGGAGGCAGGCGGCAGCAGCCATCGACAACTCGACCTGGTTACGGTACGCGCGGCTACGCCATCCGGTCAAACCAGGGTCACGCGGGAGACACTGTCCACAGGCTGGGGACAACAACTTGAACCGCAGCGGTCGCGCTGACTACCGTGGCTGAACTCCGATTCGTTCCCTTCTCACCACCCCACCCGATTTTCTGCCCGACCCGGGCGTCGAACCTCCCACCCAACCCGTCCCAGGAATCACACGTTCGTGGGACCAGCGAGAGAGCGTGCCCTGTGGCTGACGTACCTGCCGATCTTGCCGCAGTGTGGCCACGAGTACTGGAGAAACTCCTCGGGGAAGGTCACGGGCAGGGCGTCGAGACGAAGGACGAACACTGGATCCGGCGCTGCCAGCCACTGGCACTCGTCGCCGACACCGCCCTCCTGGCGGTCCCCAACGAATTCGCGAAGGGCGTACTCGAGGGCCGTCTCGCCCCGGTGGTCAGCGAGACCCTGAGCCGCGAGTGCGGCCGCCCGATCCGGATCGCGATCACGGTCGACGACTCCGTGGGCGAGGCCCCCGCGCCGCCCGCCCCGCCCGTCCAGCAGCACCGCTACGAGGACACCGAGCCCCCCGCCGCTCCCGGCCAGGGCCAGGGCCACGACACGTACGAGAGCCGCGACGCGTACGACGGCCGGGACGCCTACGACAGCTATGACGGCTACGACCGTCGCGGCAGGGACGAGCAGGGGCAGGGCCCGCGCGGCGACCAGCCCCAGGCCCCCCGCCCCGACCAGCTGCCGACCGCCCGCCCCGCCTACCCGGACTACCAGCGCCCCGAGCCGGGCGCCTGGCCACGGCCGCAGCAGGACGAGTACAGCTGGCAGCAGCCGCGGCTCGGCTTCCCGGAGCGCGATCCGTACGCGACGCCTCCGCAGCAGCCGCAGCACGACTACCGGCAGCAGGAACGGTCGCCCTACGACCAGCAGGGCTACGAGACCGAGCGCGGCCGCTACGACCAGCAGCCGGAGCGCTCCCCGTACGAGCAGCAGCCCAAGGAGCGCTCGCCCTACGAGGACCGTGCGGCGTACGAGGAGCGCGGCTCCTACGAGCAGCCGCACGAGCGTCAGCAGCGGCGCGATCCGGGCGAGCACGCGATGGGCGGCCGGCCGGGGCAGGACGGTGGTCCGGGTCACGGCGGACGCGGCGTGCCCACGGGTGCGCCCGGTCCGCTGGCCGCGCAGCCCGCGCCGGCGACCGGTCCCGGCGAGCCGACCGCGCGCCTGAACCCCAAGTACCTCTTCGACACGTTCGTCATCGGTGCGTCGAACCGTTTCGCCCACGCGGCGGCGGTCGCCGTCGCCGAGGCGCCGGCGAAGGCCTACAACCCCCTCTTCATCTATGGGGAGTCGGGCCTCGGCAAGACGCACCTCCTGCACGCCATCGGGCACTACGCCCGCAGTCTCTATCCGGGCACGCGCGTGCGGTACGTGAGCTCCGAGGAGTTCACCAACGAGTTCATCAACTCGATCCGCGACGGCAAGGGCGACTCCTTCCGCAAGCGGTACCGCGAGATGGACATCCTTCTCGTCGACGACATCCAGTTCCTCGCGGACAAGGAGTCGACGCAGGAGGAGTTCTTCCACACTTTCAACACGCTCCACAACGCCAACAAGCAGATCGTGCTCTCCAGCGACCGGCCGCCGAAGCAGCTGGTGACCCTGGAGGACCGGCTGCGCAACCGGTTCGAGTGGGGACTGATCACGGACGTCCAGCCGCCCGAGCTGGAGACCCGTATCGCGATCCTTCGTAAGAAGGCGGTGCAGGAGCAGCTCAACGCCCCGCCGGAGGTGCTGGAGTTCATCGCGTCCCGCATCTCGCGCAACATCCGTGAGCTGGAAGGGGCGTTGATCCGGGTCACGGCCTTCGCGTCGCTCAACCGACAGCCCGTGGACCTGGGGCTCACCGAGATCGTCCTCAAGGACCTGATCCCCGGTGGCGAGGACGCGGCCCCCGAGATCACGGCGACGGCCATCATGGCGGCGACCGCGGACTACTTCGGTCTGACGGTGGAGGACCTCTGCGGATCGTCGCGCAGCCGCGTGCTGGTGACGGCGCGCCAGATCGCGATGTACCTGTGCCGGGAGCTGACGGACCTGTCCCTGCCGAAGATCGGCGCGCAGTTCGGCGGCCGCGACCACACGACCGTGATGCACGCGGACCGCAAGATCCGCGCGCTGATGGCCGAGCGGCGCTCCATCTACAACCAGGTCACCGAGCTCACCAACCGCATCAAGAACGGCTGACAGCAGCCCGGTCACGGCTCTGCCCACGCCTCCGAAGGGCGCTCCGGAACGACTTCCGGGGCGCCTTTCTTCATGTCGACGTGCGCTCGCGGAGGCCGCCGCACGAAGGCGGTGTTCGATTTCCGGCCGCGTTACGGGTGTTCTCCACAGATGTTCCGGGTTTTTCCGATCCACACCCTGGGGACCGCGAAGTTGTCCAGACTGCGTCCACAGGGGCTCCTGGTGACAGAGCATCAGGGCAGGTCAGCGGGCTGTGGATTGGTGGACAGAAGATCTCCACAGGCTGTGGACAGATTTTTCTTCCACAGGGTGTGCATTTCGTTGTCCACCGTCGACCCACAGGATGACAGCCCTTGTGCACAGCGATCCGGAGCTTCTCCACACGGCTGTCCACTGTTCGGCAACGCGACGCGCCTCGTCACCGTGGCGAGTGAAAGGCGTCACACCAAGGGGGTCGGTTGGGCTGTGGGGAACGGGGGTAAAGCTGGGGACGGCGCTGGGGAGAAGTACCCCGAGCCTGTGCATCGGGTGTGCAGAACTTTCGGCCGTCCACAGAAACCGTGAGTTGTCCACCGCCTCGGCCCACAGCCTCCGTGGACAAAAAACCGGCTCTGACCTGCGAACTAACGGTTATCCACGGTTTCCACAGCCCCTACTACTACTCCCAACTAGAGAGAGCTGGGAATTCGTTTCGAAGTGGGGGCTGTGCACAACTTGCTCTCGGCACCCCGGCCGCGGCTCGGCACGACTTGACCGAGGCGGGCAACGACTGTCAGTGCGGTGCGTCAGACTGGTCCCCGGTGTTCTCCCCATCGGTGGGCCGAGCGACACCACGTCTGACGACGAAGACCGAGACCAATGCAGGGCGAGAGCAGCCAGCAACGCGCAGGAGGCGGCTTACGGTGAAGATCCGGGTGGAACGCGACGTACTCGCGGAGGCGGTGGCCTGGGCGGCACGCAGCCTCCCGGCACGACCGCCTGCGCCGGTCCTCGCCGGCCTTCTCCTGAAGGCCGAGGAGGGCGCACTCAGCCTGTCGAGCTTCGACTACGAGGTCTCGGCACGCGTCTCCGTGGACGCGGAGGTCGACGAGGAAGGCACGGTGCTCGTCTCCGGCCGCCTGCTCGCCGACATCTGCCGCGCCCTCCCCAACCGTCCGGTGGAGATTTCCACAGACGGTGTACGAGCGACCGTGGTCTGCGGCTCCTCGCGATTCACACTCCACACCCTCCCTGTGGAGGAGTACCCGGCGCTGCCGCAGATGCCGACCGCCACGGGCACCGTCCCCGGCGAGGTCTTCGCCTCCGCCGCGCAGCAGGTGGCCATCGCCGCCGGCCGTGACGACACGCTGCCCGTCCTCACCGGTGTGCGCATCGAGATCGAGGGCGACACGGTGACGCTGGCGTCCACCGACCGCTACCGCTTCGCCGTGCGCGAGTTCCTGTGGAAGCCGGAGGACCCGGAGGCGTCCGCGGTCGCCCTGGTGCCCGCCAAGACGCTCCTGGACACCGCCAAGGCCCTCACGAGCGGCGACACGGTCACGCTGGCCCTGTCCGGCTCGGGTGCCGGTGAAGGCCTCATCGGCTTCGAGGGCGCCGGTCGCCGCACGACGACCCGCCTGCTCGAGGGCGACCTGCCGAAGTACCGCACGCTGTTCCCGACGGAGTTCAACTCCGTGGCCGTCATCGAGACCGCCCCCTTCGTGGAGGCCGTCAAGCGCGTGGCCCTCGTCGCCGAGCGCAATACCCCGGTGCGGCTCAGCTTCGAGCAGGGCGTGCTCATCCTGGAGGCCGGCTCCAGCGACGACGCACAGGCTGTGGAAAGGGTCGACGCCCAGCTCGACGGCGACGACATCTCCATCGCCTTCAACCCGACGTTCCTGCTGGACGGTCTGAGCGCGATCGACTCCCCGGTCGCGCAGCTGTCCTTCACGACGTCCACCAAGCCCGCGCTGCTCTCCGGCAAGCCGGCCGTGGACGCCGAGGCGGACGAGGCGTACAAGTACCTGATCATGCCGGTGCGGCTGTCGGGCTGAGGTCCCTGAGAGGCAGGCCGCTCGGGTGTTCGCCTGAGCGGCTATGCCCACAGGTGTGCGTGAGCGTCCGGGTTTAGGCTCGGACGCAGGTGGGAGAGCCGCGTCACCCCGCGGCTCGTACCGCCCCGCACCACCTCACGCCCCGTCGCAACGTAAGGAACCACTGATGGAGCTCGGTCTCGTCGGCCTCGGCAAGATGGGCGGCAACATGCGCGAGCGCATCCGCCGCGCAGGCCACACCGTCATCGGCTACGACCGCAATCCGGACCTCGCGGATGTCCACAGCCTCGAAGAGCTTGTGGGCAGGCTCAAGGGTCCGCGCGTGGTGTGGGTGATGGTCCCCGCCGGTGCCGCGACCCAGTCCACGGTCGACGAGCTGGCCGAGCTGCTGCAGCCCGGCGACATCGTCGTCGACGGCGGCAACTCGCGCTGGACGGACGACGAGAAGCACGCGAAGGAGCTCGCCGAGAAGGGCATCGGCTTCGTCGACTGCGGCGTCTCCGGCGGCGTCTGGGGCCTGGAGAACGGCTACGCGCTGATGTACGGCGGCTCCGCCGAGGACGTCGCGAAGGTCCAGCCGGTCTTCGACGCGCTGAAGCCCGAGGGCGATTTCGGCTCGGTCCACGCGGGCAAGGTCGGCGCCGGCCACTTCGCGAAGATGGTTCACAACGGCATCGAGTACGCCATGATGCAGGCCTACGCCGAGGGCTGGGAGCTCCTGGAGGCCGTGGACTCGGTGACCGACGTCCGCGAGGTCTTCCGCTCCTGGCAGGAGGGCACGGTCATCCGTTCCTGGCTGCTGGACCTGGCGGTCAACGCCCTCGACGAGGACGAGCACCTCGACAAGCTGCGCGGTTATGCACAGGACTCCGGCGAAGGCCGCTGGACTGTGGAAGCCGCCATCGACAACGCCGTCCCGCTGCCGGCGATCACCGCGTCGCTCTTCGCGCGCTTCGCCTCGCGGCAGGAGGACTCGCCGCAGATGAAGATGATCGCGGCGCTGCGCAACCAGTTCGGCGGCCACGCCGTCGAGAAGAAGTGACCCGCCGCAAGAAGTAATCCACAGCTGTAGACAACCGCTGTTCAGAACGTTGGGGGAGGTCGGCCCACGACCATGCACGTCACGCATCTGTCGCTGGCCGACTTCCGCTCGTACGCCCGGGCCGAGGTCCCTCTCGACCCGGGCGTCACCGCGTTCGTGGGCCCCAACGGACAGGGCAAGACGAACCTGGTGGAGGCCGTCGGCTACCTCGCCACACTCGGCAGTCACCGGGTCTCCTCGGACGCGCCCCTGGTCCGCATGGGGGCCGAGCGCGCCGTGATCAGGGCCCAGGTCCGGCAGGGCGAGCGGCAGCAGCTCATCGAGCTCGAACTGAACCCCGGCAAGGCGAACCGCGCGCGGATCAACAGGTCGTCGCAGGTCAGGCCGCGTGACGTGCTGGGCATCGTCAGGACCGTGCTGTTCGCCCCCGAGGACCTGGCCCTGGTGAAGGGCGATCCGGGCGAGCGCCGCCGCTTCCTGGACGAGCTGATCACCGCCCGCTCCCCGCGGATGGCCGGCGTGCGCTCCGACTACGACCGGGTCCTCAAGCAGCGCAACACGCTCCTGAAGTCGGCCGCCCTCGCGCGGCGGCACGGCGGCCGCTCCATGGACCTGTCCACGCTCGACGTGTGGGACCAGCACCTCGCGCGCGCGGGCGCGGAGCTGCTCGCCCAGCGGCTCGACCTGATCGCGACGCTGCAGCCGCTGGCCGACAAGGCGTACGAGCAGCTGGCGCCCGGCGGCGGACCGGTCGCCCTGGACTACAAGCCGTCCTCGCCCGAGATCGTCGGGCACGCGCGCGAGGAGCTCTACGAGCAGCTCCTGGCCGCACTCGAAGCCGCCCGCAAGCAGGAGATCGAGCGGGGCGTCACGCTGGTCGGCCCGCACCGCGACGAGCTGCTCCTCAAGCTCGGCCAGCTGCCCGCGAAGGGGTACGCGAGCCACGGCGAGTCCTGGTCGTACGCGCTGGCGCTGCGGCTGGCCTCGTACGACCTGCTGCGGGCCGAGGGGAACGAGCCGGTGCTCGTCCTCGACGACGTCTTCGCCGAGCTCGACGCGCGGCGCAGGGAGCGGCTGGCGGAGCTGGTGGCGCCCGGTGAGCAGGTTCTGGTGACGGCCGCGGTCGACGACGACGTACCGGGCGTGCTGGCGGGTACCCGGTACGCGGTCTCCGACGGGACGGTGGAGCGTCTGTGAGCGCCGACGAACCCGGCGGAAACGCCGGTGCGCCGCGGGAACCACAAGGCGATCCCGAGCATTCAGGAGTCGACCTCGCCCGCGTCGCCCTCCGTGCGGCCAAAGAGGCGGCACGCGCGCGTGGTGCCTCGGCACAGCAGAAGAAGCAGGCCCGGCGCGGCGGCGGACTGCGGTCGGGTGCGCGCGCCGACGGGCGGGATCCGATGGGCCTCGGCGCGGCCATCAACCGGCTGATCACCGAGCGCGGCTGGGAGACCCCGGCGGCCGTCGGCGGCGTGATGGGCCGCTGGCCGCAGATCGTCGGTGACGACCTCGCCAAGCACTGCGTGCCGCAGAAGTACGACGAGGACGAGCGCGTCCTGGTCGTGCAGTGCGATTCGACGGCCTGGGCGACGCAGGTGCGGATGCTGGCTCCGCAGCTGGTCAGACGCCTGAACGAGGACCTCGGGCACGGCACCGTGCGGCGCATCGACATCAAGAATCCCGGCAGTGGCGCCCGTCGCTACGGCCCCTTGCGAGCCCCCGGAAGCACAGGTCACGACGACACCTACGGGTGAGCGCGCGCACACGGTAGCGGGGGGTTGACACCCCGAAGCGCTGAGTGCCGCTGTGAGCCTCTTGGAGCCCCGCTCCCCATAGGGGGAGTCGGGCGAGACCGGTTGAGGGCGGCACATGGGGACTCAGGTACCGGCAAACCCCCATCACTGTCAGTGCTACCGGTACACTGGAGAGCAATCCCGCCCCACTTGTGGGACGCACCGAGCAACGCTGACTAGGGCCTACCGAAAAAACACGCCGCAGCCGCTCCGGCCACCAACCGGGAGCTTGGCTTGTGCTGTGCCAGAAAGGGCGCTTCGTGGCCGATTCCGGCAACCCCAACGAGAACATCCCGACCATCGACGCTGACGCGCACGCGAACGTAGGGGCGACAGACGCCTCGTACGACGCGAGCGCGATCACCGTCCTCGAAGGGCTGGACGCGGTCCGCAAGCGACCTGGCATGTACATCGGCTCGACCGGTGAGCGTGGTCTGCACCACATGGTGCAGGAGGTCGTGGACAACTCCGTCGACGAGGCGCTGGCCGGTCACGCGGACACGATCGACGTCACGATCCTTCCCGACGGCGGCGTCCGCGTCATCGACAACGGCCGCGGCATCCCCGTCGGCATCATCCCCTCCGAGGGGAAGCCGGCCGTCGAGGTCGTCCTGACCGTGCTGCACGCGGGCGGCAAGTTCGGCGGCGGCGGTTACGCCGTGTCCGGCGGTCTGCACGGCGTCGGTGTCTCCGTCGTGAACGCCCTGTCCACGAAGGTCTCCGTCGAGATCAAGACCGACGGCCACCGCTGGACGCAGGACTACAAGGCGGGCGTGCCGACCGCACCGCTCGCCCAGCACGAGGCCACCGAGGAGACCGGTACCTCGGTCACCTTCTGGGCCGACGGCGACATCTTCGAGACCACCGAGTACTCCTTCGAGACGCTGTCGCGGCGCTTCCAGGAGATGGCCTTCCTCAACAAGGGCCTGACGATCAAGCTGACGGACGAGCGCGAGTCGGCCAAGGCCACCGCCGGTGCCGACAGCGCCGAGGGCGCCGACGACCACGAAGCGCGGACGGTGACGTACCACTACGAAGGCGGCATCGTCGACTTCGTGAAGTACCTCAACTCCCGCAAGGGCGAGGTCGTCCACCCCTCCGTGATCGACATCGAGGCCGAGGACAAGGAGAAGCTCCTTTCCGTCGAGGTCGCGATGCAGTGGAACACGAGTTACAGCGAGGGCGTCTACTCCTTCGCGAACACGATCCACACGCACGAGGGCGGCACCCACGAGGAGGGCTTCCGTGCCGCGCTGACCGGTCTCATCAACCGGTACGCGCGCGACAAGAAGCTGCTGCGCGAGAAGGACGACAACCTCACGGGTGACGACATCCGCGAGGGTCTGACCGCGATCATCTCGGTGAAACTCGGCGAGCCGCAGTTCGAGGGCCAGACCAAGACCAAGCTGGGCAACACCGAGGCGAAGACCTTCGTCCAGAAGGTCGTGCACGAGCACCTCACGGACTGGCTCGACCGGAACCCGGTCGAGGCGTCGGACATCATCCGCAAGTCCATCCAGGCGGCCACCGCGCGCGTGGCGGCCCGCAAGGCGCGCGACCTGACCCGTCGCAAGGGTCTGCTGGAGTCCGCGTCCCTGCCGGGCAAGCTCTCCGACTGCCAGTCGAACGACCCCACCAAGTGCGAGATCTTCATCGTCGAGGGTGACTCCGCCGGCGGCTCGGCCAAGTCCGGCCGGAACCCGCAGTACCAGGCGATCCTCCCGATCCGAGGCAAGATCCTCAACGTCGAGAAGGCGCGGATCGACAAGATCCTGCAGAACCAGGAGATCCAGGCACTGATCTCCGCGTTCGGCACCGGAGTCCACGAGGACTTCGACATCGAGAAGCTCCGCTACCACAAGATCATCCTGATGGCGGACGCCGACGTCGACGGCCAGCACATCAACACCCTGCTGCTGACCTTCCTGTTCCGCTTCATGCGGCCGCTGGTCGAGGCCGGGCACGTGTTCCTGTCGCGTCCGCCGCTCTACAAGATCAAGTGGGGCCGTGAGGACTTCGAGTACGCGTACTCGGACCGCGAGCGCGACGCCCTGATCGAGCTGGGCAAGCAGGCCGGCAAGCGCATCAAGGACGACTCGGTCCAGCGCTTCAAGGGTCTCGGTGAGATGAACGCCGAGGAGCTGCGCATCACGACCATGGACCAGGAGCACCGCGTCCTCGGCCAGGTCACCCTCGACGACGCCGCCCAGGCCGACGACCTGTTCTCGGTCCTCATGGGTGAGGACGTCGAGGCGCGCCGATCGTTCATCCAGCGCAACGCCAAGGACGTCCGCTTCCTCGACATCTGAGTCGGTCTCAGCTGACCGCCGCAGAAAGGATCTTCACCAGCAATGGCCGACGAGAACACCCCCATTACTCCTGGCATCCCTGAAGAGGGCGGCGACATCGCCATGCGCATCGAGCCCGTCGGGCTCGAGACGGAGATGCAGCGCTCCTACCTCGACTACGCGATGTCCGTCATCGTGTCCCGCGCCCTGCCGGACGTGCGCGACGGACTCAAGCCCGTCCACCGCCGCGTCCTGTACGCGATGTACGACGGCGGCTACCGGCCCGAGAAGGGCTTCTACAAGTGCGCCCGCGTCGTCGGCGACGTCATGGGCAACTACCACCCGCACGGCGACTCCTCGATCTACGACGCCCTGGTCCGCCTGGCGCAGCCGTGGTCGATGCGGATGCCGCTGGTGGACTCCAACGGAAACTTCGGCTCTCCGGGCAACGACCCCGCCGCCGCCATGCGCTACACCGAGTGCAAGATGGCGCCGCTGTCCATGGAGATGGTCCGGGACATCGACGAGGAGACCGTCGACTTCACGGACAACTACGACGGCCGCTCCCAGGAGCCGACCGTCCTGCCGGCCCGCTTCCCGAACCTGCTGATCAACGGCTCGGCCGGCATCGCGGTCGGCATGGCCACCAACATCCCGCCGCACAACCTGCGCGAGGTCGCGGCGGGCGCCCAGTGGTACCTGGAGAACCCGGAGGCCTCGCACGAGGAGCTCCTGGACGCGCTCATCGAGCGCATCAAGGGCCCCGACTTCCCGACCGGCGCCCTCGTGGTGGGCCGCAAGGGCATCGAAGAGGCGTACCGCACCGGTCGTGGCTCCATCACGATGCGCGCGGTCGTCGAGGTCGAGGAGATCCAGAACCGCCAGTGCCTGGTGGTCACCGAACTCCCGTACCAGGTCAACCCGGACAACCTCGCGCAGAAGATCGCCGACCTGGTCAAGGACGGCAAGGTCGGCGGCATCGCCGACGTCCGTGACGAGACGTCGTCGCGCACCGGCCAGCGCCTCGTCATCGTGCTGAAGCGCGACGCCGTCGCCAAGGTCGTCCTGAACAACCTCTACAAGCACACCGACCTGCAGACGAACTTCGGCGCCAACATGCTGGCGCTCGTCGACGGCGTGCCGCGCACCCTCTCGCTGGACGCGTTCATCCGCCACTGGGTGGGCCACCAGGTCGAGGTCATCGTCCGCCGTACGCGGTTCCGGCTGCGCAAGGCCGAGGAGCGCGCCCACATCCTGCGCGGCCTCCTGAAGGCCCTGGACGCCATCGACGAGGTCATCGCACTCATCCGGCGCAGTGACACCGTGGAGGTCGCGCGAGAGGGCCTCATGGGCCTCCTGCAGATCGACGAGATCCAGGCCAACGCGATCCTCGAGATGCAGCTGCGCCGACTGGCCGCCCTGGAGCGCCAGAAGATCGTCGCCGAGCACGACGAACTGCAGCTGAAGATCGACGAGTACAACGCGATCCTGGCCTCCCCGGAGCGCCAGCGCCAGATCATCAGCGAGGAACTCGCGGCGATCGTCGACAAGTTCGGCGAGGACCGCCGCTCCAAGCTGGTGCCCTTCGACGGTGACATGTCCATCGAGGACCTGATCGCCGAAGAGGACATCGTCGTCACCATCACGCGCGGTGGCTACGTCAAGCGCACCAAGACGGTCGACTACCGCTCGCAGAAGCGCGGCGGCAAGGGCGTCCGCGGTACGAAGCTCAAGGAAGACGACATCGTCGACCACTTCTTCGTGTCCACGACGCACCACTGGCTGCTGTTCTTCACGAACAAGGGCCGCGTCTACCGCGCGAAGGCGTACGAGCTCCCGGACGCCGGCCGTGACGCCCGTGGGCAGCACGTCGCCAACCTGCTGGCCTTCCAGCCGGACGAGGCGATCGCCGAGATCCTCGCGATCCGCGACTACGACGCGGCGCCCTACCTGGTCCTCGCCACCAAGGCGGGCCTCGTGAAGAAGACGTCCCTGAAGGACTACGACTCGCCGCGTTCCGGTGGCGTCATCGCCATCAACCTCCGCGAAGCGGCGGACGGTTCCGACGACGAGCTGATCGGCGCCGAGCTGGTCTCCTCCGAGGACGATCTGCTCCTCATCAGCAAGAAGGCGCAGTCCATCCGGTTCACCGCGACGGACGACGCACTGCGCCCGATGGGCCGTGCCACCTCGGGCGTCAAGGGGATGAGTTTCCGCGAGGGCGACGAGCTGCTCTCGATGAATGTCGTCCGGCCGGGTACTTTCGTGTTCACCGCCACCGACGGTGGGTACGCAAAGCGGACCAACGTCGACGAGTACCGCGTCCAGGGTCGCGGTGGCCTCGGTATCAAGGCCGCCAAGATCGTGGAGGACCGTGGATCGCTCGTCGGCGCCCTGGTGGTCGAGGAGACCGACGAGATCCTCGCCATCACGCTGTCCGGCGGTGTGATTCGTACGCGAGTCAACGAGGTCAGGGAGACGGGCCGTGACACCATGGGCGTCCAACTGATCAACCTGGGCAAGCGCGATGCCGTCGTCGGCATCGCTCGTAACGCCGAGGCCGGTCGTGAGGCCGAGGAAGTCGACGGAGACGCCGCGGAGGACGCGGACGGCGCCGTGACCGACGAATCGGCCCAGGACGAGAATGCCGTCGGAACGGACGAGGGCGGGCAGTCCTCGGCCGAGTAGCGCGAGGAGTGAGTCATCGTGAGCGGAGCCACGGGCGCAGGCCCTACCGGGGCATCCCCCGGTACGGAAACCGAGGGCGGCCGTGGCTCCGCTCATGACTCGCAGGACTCGCACGAGTCTCATGGATCCCAGGGGGGAACTGTGACGGACACCCGAGGTCCGCAGACCCAGCAGTACGCAGCCGGTGGTGGCGGACCCCTGCCGGGTGAGAGGCAGGAGCCGCAGCAGGCGGCCCAGCCGTATCACCCGCCGCAGGCGTACCAGAACGCCCCGGCAGGAGCGGCAGCTCCGGCAGGAGCGGTCCGCAGGCCGCGCACCGGGGCACGCACCACCCCGCGCACCCGCAAGGCGCGGCTGCGCGTGGCCAAGGCCGATCCGTGGTCGGTGATGAAGGTCAGCTTCCTGCTCTCCATCGCGCTCGGCATCTGCACGATCATCGCGGCCGCCGTGCTGTGGATGGTCATGGACGCCATGGGCGTCTTCTCCACGGTCGGCGGCACGATCTCCGAGGCCACGGGCTCGAACGAGTCCAACGGCTTCGACCTCCAGTCGTTCCTGTCGCTGCCGCGCGTCCTGATGTTCACGACCGTCATCGCGGTCATCGACGTCGTCCTGGCGACGGCGCTCGCGACGCTCGGCGCCTTCATCTACAACCTCTCCGCCGGCTTCGTCGGCGGCATCGAGCTCACGCTCGCCGAGGACGAGTAGGCGCTTCTCCGCTGCCTACGGGCCGTTGGAGAGCAGCTGGAGAGCCGCTGGTGGGCGGGCCAGGACTATCGATTTTGGGACTGGCCCCCTGGTGCGCTAATCTTCAGAGGTCAGCGCGCGGGACACACACCGCAGAGCGCGGCGGGGCTATAGCTCAGTTGGTTAGAGCGCATCCCTGATAAGGATGAGGCCACAGGTTCAAATCCTGTTAGCCCCACATGCGAAAAGACCCCCAGTCGGAATCGGCTGGGGGTCTTTGACATCTACGGCTGACATCAGCCGCTCTGTGCCTGATCTCTGTCCTTCTGCTGATCCAGCTTCGTGGCTTCGTGCGCGGCAAGCTCTTCAGGGGTGCCCACGAAGGCAGGACCGCAGTCCGGCGGCAGGCGGTCGACCACGAGGGCGATGGCTTCCTGCACTGTGGCTACCTGTCCTACCCACTCGGATCGCAGCGGCCCGAGGGCCCAATAGGTGCCTTCGGTGCCGGGCGCGATGTAGGGGATGTCCCAAGTCCACCCCTTCTCGGTGCAACGGCTGAAATGAAGCTCCCCCATGCCCGTCCAGGGGAAGAGCTGCCGCAGACGCGGCTCGGCGTAGGCGGCTTCCAGTAGCTCGGTGTGAACGCGCCCGTCGTCACGTACCTTCTGCCAGCCCGCTTCGACGATGGGGTTCGATGAGTTCTGGGTCATGGCGCCATCATGCGCCTGCCTCAGAGCCCCAGGACGAGCTAGCCGATCAACGGATCTTCCAGAAGCTCGGCGAGCATCGCGACGGCTTGCCGCTCGTCGGAGCCGACCACATGCGTGTAGACGTCCGTCTTGATGGATCGAGGGCCTGTTCCTGGCCGTGCGGATCGCGGGGGGCGGGCACACCGTTCCACTCGCCGCCTACGAGCGGGAGGCTGCCCACATGAATCCTGTCTTCACGAGCCTGGTTGCGGTGGTCGGCACCCTTGCTGGTTCCACTCTCACGTTCCTGTTCCAGCGACATATCGCTCGTCAGGGCGAGGTGTTCGCGCGCAGCCAGCAGTTATGGCATGAGAAGACTGCTGCCTACACCGCACTGGCCGCCAGCCTCACGGACTTTCGGCGGAGCCAGAACGACCGCTGGCACTTGGAACGGGAGGATCCCGCCCATGCCGATGTCGTCAGGGCACGCGAAGAGTCCTACCAGCGGCGGGCCGACGCTACCGCGGCCTTGTGCCGGGTGCGTCTTGTCTGTGGTGATTCAGCCCTGAGCCAGCTGGCTCAAGATGCCCTCGACGCCGCAACTGATGTCCATCTGGCGGGGAGTGAGCAAGATCGCGCAGAGCGTGGCCAGACCGCCCGTCTGGCTCTCGACAGTTTCCTGGCTCAGGCAGCGTCACAGATCCTCTAGGCCGCCGTGCTGCGGGGAGCTGCCTACGGGAGGCGTCCTCTTTCGTTGTGCTGCCGTCCGTCCCGGACTCCGGACACGCCGAAAGGGCCCTCTCAGCCGAAGTGAGCGGCTGGGGCCTCGTGTCCTGCGTGTTGGTGCGTCTACGGGTTCGTGCTGGGCGTTCTCGCGGCTGATCTCAGGGGCGGCCCATCTGAATGCCGCCGTCTGTCTGCCGTGCCGCATGCGTACGTAGGACGTACTGCGGCTCTTGGGCTGTGTGCGGTCCTGCGGTCCTGCTGTTGTTCTGCGGTCCTGCGTTCCTGCGTTCCTGCGGTCTTTCGAGCCTTCAGTGTTTCTCGTTCACTGCGCGTACTTCATTTGCTGCGCCTACTGCGCCTACTGCGCCTACTGCGGTGCTTCGGCGACTTGGGCGACTTCGGTGTTGCCGTTCCTACAAGGTGGAGCGTTCAGCCCTGCTCGTCGCGTGGACGGTGCGGGCTACGGCTGGGCCGCGAGTGCCTCGGTCGCCAGGCCCGCGTCGCTGTCGTCCTGCTCGGTGTCGGCCGGCGGGCGGTGGCGGCAGCTCGGGGAGGAACCGTGCGCCTCGGCGCGGATGCGCTGCTTCATCGTGGGTGGCAGGGACCTCTTGAAGGCCCAGTAGAGCGGAGCGGAGGCAGTGGCGGGGGCGCTGACCGCGGTGGCGTTGCGGGCGGCCTCCTCCGTCTGTTGCGCGGGAGCGGCCGCGGCGGCCGGGGAGACGAGTCCGAGCGCCGAGAAGAGCGCGATGAAGGCAGAGATGACGACGGTCCACAGCGTCATGACCCGGTTCTTGGTCATGGCCCCTCACTTTCAGGTTGGGCGATTTGCGTACTTTCCTCATGATGTGTATGCGGAGCCTGAAGTGTGGGACCGGCGCCCGTGGCGCGTCGATCTTCAGATGAACACCACTCGGATGGGCGCAAGAAGCCCTGAATGTCGATGAATGCGGTGAATTTCACAGTCTGGGAGTGACTGGAAGGCGATGTTCGGAGTTGCAGGGTCCGGTTCGACTGCTGTACGCCTGGCGGGAGTTGGGGTCCAGCCAGGTCACCGATCGATATCGGTCGGTGTGTATAGTCGGGCGCCAGAGGTCCCCTACGTCAACGAAAGACGAGGTCGCGCGGTGAAGAAGCTTCTCCTGGTCGCACTGGCCGCCATCGGCGGGCTCCTCGTGTACCGCCAGATCCAGGCGGATCGCGCCGAGCAGGATCTGTGGACGGAGGCGACTGACTCCGTGCCCACGGGTTCGTGAGTATCGACAACAGTCACTTCACAGACCCCGGTCGCAGCAGCGGCCGGGGTTTTGTGTTGCCGGGATGTCCCGGGATGCGTAGATCCTCGGTCTTGTGTACGGCGTCGGGCGGGCGCGTTCACGTATGCGACGCCCTCCCTTGCGCGCGCAAATGAGTGGCGGGATTCCGGCGCACGGCGGGCAGGACGCGGGCCGGGGCGGCAGGATGCGGTCCATGGGGAGGCTCATGAGGCGGCTGGTGGAGGTGCGGGGCGGCCGAGGTCTGGCGGCAGTCGTCGCCGGGGCGGGGCTGTGCGCGGCGTCTGCGCTGCCCGCGACCGCGGCAGGGGACACCGATCCTTACGTCTTCGCCGACGGTGCCCGCAGCGTGACCGGGGCGCGGAGCAGTACGGATGCGCCGCGGCTCAAGACGGGCGAGACCTACCGGAGTTCGCTGGGGACCGGATCGCGCGGCACCGCCTACTTCAGCGTCGAGCTGGACGGCGCCGCCAACGCGTACGCCTCCGTCGTCGCCGTTCCCCCGCTGGGATCCGATGTGAGGGCGACGTACTCGGACGGCATCTCCGTGACGCTGAAGGATCGCAACGGGAACCGCTGCGACGCGGAACACGCCACATTCCGTTCCGGGGCGTACCCGCGGCCGATCGCGGCCGTCGCCGAGCGGCTCGTGCGGTCCGGCGGGCTGCGGTGCCAGACGGCGGGGACCTACTACGTGGTCGTGGAACGGAAGGCGGACGCCGAGTCCACGCGGGAGCCCTGGGGGCTCGAGCTGAAGGTCGCCACCGAACCGGGCCTCGTGTCGCCGGCGCCCACGCAGGGACCGGAGGTCTGGCCGTCCGCGTCGGTGCAGCCGCCGGCCGGGTCGGGGGCGCAGCGCAGCGGGGGCACCGGCTTCAACGATGCCCGGGCGTTGACGTCCGGCGTGTGGAAGGACCGGATCGGGCCCGGGCAGAGCCACTTCTACCGGGTTCCGGTGCGGTGGGGGCAGCAGCTCTTCCTCGACGCGGAGTTGGGCAGTGAGGCGGGCGACACGGCGCGCAGGGGGACCGTGGCAGGGGCCCTCGACATGGAGCTGTACAACCCGGCGCGGGCCTCGGTGGCGGCCAAGGAGGCCTCCTACGCGGGGGATCCGACGTCGGCGGCCTTCGATCCGCTGCCGCCCGTGGCGTACGAGAACCGCCATCTGATGCGGGACGACGAGGCGGCGATGCGGTTCGCCGGCTGGTACTACGTCAAGGTCACCCTCAATCCGGCGATGGCGGAGAAGTTCGGGGACAAGGCGTCCGGTGTGACGCTGCGGGTGACGGTGGACGGTGATGCGGAACGGGCGCCGGACTACGTGCGTGACGCGGGGGAGTTCCAGGTGACCGAGGGGGACCTGGAAGCCGCCGAGAGCGGGGAGGGCGGGGCGGTCTGGAGCGAGGACTCGAAGGGGAGCGGGTCGGGGGCGGGCGGGGCCGATGAGGGTTCCCGTTCCGGCTCGGGCTCTGGTTCCGGTCGTGAGGGGTCCGGTGGGTCCGGTGGGGCTTCCTCGGGTGCGGCGGGCGATGCGGCCGGGGCCGGCTCCGGTTCTGCTTCCTCTTCTACGTCGCCGGGGAGCGGGGCGATGACGGTGCTGGGGGTCGCGGGGATCGGCACGGGCACCGCACTGCTGCTGTGGCTCGGGGTGTGGCGGATGGTCGCGGTGCGGCGGATGCGGGTGAGGTAGGTGGCCGTCGGCTCGCCGGGACGGTGCCTCAGGTCCGGTGCCCCTGGGGGCCTCGGGTCGATGCTTCCTGGGCCCCAGGCCCGATGCCTCCTGGTGCCTCAGGCCTGGGTCAGCGCCCAGATGCCCACGGCGAAGCAGAGCAGGGCCAGGAGAAGGACCGGGATCGTCACCTTTGGGGGCGGTCCCGGTCGGCGTTTGGGAACCTCTCGGCTTCGAGCGGTGTACAGAGAGTGACGGCTTCGTTCGTGCGGGACCAGGGCGGTCGTCGCGTGGGCCGGCTGAGGGGAGAGGGCATGAGGGGCGTGGGTGACGTGAGTGACGTGGCTGGCGTGGCTGGCGTGGGGGACATGGGTGGCTTCGGGCGGGAGGGGCGACGTGCGTGGGGCGACGGCGAAGGGGTGCGGTTCGGGCGTCGGGTCGGAGGCGTCTGGGGTGGGGCCGGGCTGTGGTTCCGGCGTCGGCGGCTGGTGCCCGGACGTCGGCTCGGGCATCGGGGCGAGGGGAAGGACCGCCGGCATAGGGGGTACCGGTGGTGGCGGTGGCGGGAGCTGGTCGTCGGGCGTCAGCGGCGGGGGGAGGTGGAAGCTTCCCGTCTCCGACATGGAGGGGAGCGGAGCGGGCGGGCCCGGCTCCTGGATCGACCCCTGCACCGGTTCTTGTCGGGCCGGTTCCTGAGCCGGTTCTCGGACCGGTTCCTCCACCGGCTCCTGGGCCGGCTCCCGGACCGGTTCTCGGGCTGGCTCTCGGGCCGGATTCGGGAGCTGTTCCTGAACCTGGTCCTGGAGCGGTTCCCGGGGCGGCAGCGGCGTGGACTCGGGCTGCGGCGTGGGCTCGGGGTGTGGCAGGGAAGGGGGCTCGGCCGGTGGGGCGGGGACCATGCGCGGGGCCGTGGGAGGCGTGGCATAGGGCGTGGGGTGCTCGCCCGGTGGGGTCGGACGCGTCGCCGTGGTGTGTACGGGGCGGGCGCGGCGGCCACGGGTGGCGGGGCCGTTCGGGCCGAACCCAGGGGGGAGCGGGCCGAGTTGGTCGAAGACCTCGATCAGCTCGTCGTCGGGGCCGGGCTCGGGCAGCAGCTCCGTGGCCGCGAGGAGGGCCTTGCGCGCGCCGGTGGCGGTGCGGAAGCGGGCATCCGGATCGGGCTGCAGCAGCCCGGCGAGGACACCCCACAGCGGGCCCGGGACGCCTTGCGGTGCGCCGGGAGTGCCGTGGTCCGCGAAGTGTTCGATCAGCGCCTTGGAGTCGGGCTTGGCGCCTTCGAGGAGGTAGAGCGCGACGAGTCCCGCGGCGAAGAGGTCGGCGGGGAAGTCGGGCTCCGCGCCCAGCGCCTGCTCGGGCGCGAAGTAACCGGGCGTCCCCACGACGTAGTTGGTCTCCGTGAGACGCGGCTCGCCCTTGCGCATCGCGATGCCGAAGTCCGAGAGGCGCAGGTGCGGCAGGCCGGTGCCGGTGGCCTCGAGCAGGATGTTGGCGGGCTTGATGTCGCGGTGCACGACGCCCTCGGCGTGCACCGCGGTGAGGCCCGACAGGAGCTGGTCGAGCAGGACGCAGACGAACTGCGGCGGCAGCGGGCCGTAGTCGCCGATGAGATGGGCCAGCGAGCCGCCCGCGACCAGCTCCATGGTGAACAGGACCTTGTCGTCGTCCGCGGCCCAGCTGGCCGGGGCCAGCACGTGCGGATGATCGATGCGCAGTGCCTGCTCGCGCACGAAGCGCAGCAGCGTGTGGGCGTCGCTCTGCTGGAGGACCTTGGCCGCCACATAGCGGTGGCGCCGGTGGTCCCAGGCGCGCCAGACCGCGCCCACTCCCCCACGGCCGATCGGATCGGCCAGCTCGTACCGGCCGGCGAAGACCTCACCCATGGTCGTGCGTCGCTCCCCTCCCGGGCCCGCGATGCGGAAGGCCCCCTCGGACGTCGCGCAGGGTCCCCCGGTCCACCCCGCGGCCGCCGGCGAGGGCGGCCGCGGAGCGGCACCCGGTGCCGCGTCCCCTCGGGGTCAGCTCTGGTGTGCCTGGTAGTGGGCGACGGCGTCGGACGTGCGCCCGGCGCCGTACACCCGGAGGAACTCTGCCAGTTCCGGGTGGGTGGGGGCGAGGGAGTCCGCGGCGTCGATGATGTCGCCGGCCGCCGAGACGGAGCGCAGCAGCGACTGGATCTCACGGACGACGCGCTTCACGGTGGGCGCGCCCGAACTGGTCGACGTCTGGCCGGTGTTGGTGAGCATCGAGCCGCCCTGCGACTTCTTGATCTCGTCCATGCGCTCGGTGGCCTCGGCCGCGCTGACACTGCCGTCGGCCACCTGACCTGCCAGGTCCTGCAGCAGCTGCACGCGCTGCACCACGGCCGGGTTGCCGATCTTGGCGCGCTGGCCGCTCATCAGCTGGGACAGCATGGGCGCGGAAAGGCCGAGGACGCCCGCCAGGCGGGCCTGGTTGAGGCCGAGATCCTCGATCAGCCGACGGAAGAGCGCCCCCAGCGGCTCCCCGTACCAGTTCCGCTGGAGCTCCCGGGCTCTTGCGGTAGCTTCCTGCTGTGCGGCGTCCATTGCGTCTCCCCATCGCTTCCCCAAGTACGGTGCTTCGCTGCCGCGAAGCACGTGGGGCATCTTACGGAGAGTGGTCGCCCGCCGGGACCCCCAATCCTTTTGCGGGATACCGGGGGTGACCCGGTACTCTGGTCTGCGGTGCTCGCCCGGGGCGTAGATCTTCCCGTGCGATGCGCTGTTTTCGGGGCCTTAGCTCAGTTGGTAGAGCGCTGTCTTTGCATGGCAGATGTCAGGGGTTCGACTCCCCTAGGCTCCACAGCCCGAAGCCCCTCCGGCCAGGTTCCGTCCTGGTCGGAGGGGCTTCGTCGTTCCTGTGGGCGCCCGCGGTGCGGGCTTCGGCACGGGGTCGGGCTCAGCGCCTGCCCTCCGGGCCGGTGTCCGCCTCGGCCTCGGCCTGCTTGGCCTGCACCTCGGGGTCGAGGATGTCCTGGCCACTGCCGTCGACGGAGGTCAGCGGCGTGGAGTCGGGCACCTCGGTGGCGGCCGGCGGTTCGACGAGCCAGTCTGGGTTGGCCTGCTTGTCCCACCACTTCCAGGCGACGAAGGCGCCGCCCGCCAGAACTCCGAGGACGGCCAGGCCCTTGGCGAGGCGACCGGCACGTGCCCGGCGCTCGTGCTTGCGGGCGAGCTTGCGGATCTCCTTCGGGGAGACCTGTCCGCGCAGGGCGGCGATGGCGGCCACACTGCGGGCCGCCGCCTCCTCGCGCACGGGACCGGTCGCGGCCACGGCCTGCTCGATCCGCGGCTTCGAGTACTCGG
This sequence comes from Streptomyces sp. KL116D, assembly GCF_030766975.1. Lineage (NCBI taxonomy): Bacteria > Bacillati > Actinomycetota > Actinomycetes > Kitasatosporales > Streptomycetaceae > Streptomyces > Streptomyces sp. KL116D. The sequence continues at coordinate 132,696 of NZ_JASERH010000026.1, forward strand.
CGGCCTGGCGGGCAGCGTTCATGGTGCGGACCGCGGCTTCGTGCGCGGCGTGATCGACCTTCGGCGGTACGTGGGTGCGTGCCTGCTCCAGACGTGGAGCGAGGTGGGCGCCGTACTGGACACGCGCCTGCTGCGCTGCCTGCGAGACCTTCGGGCCGAGCACGACGCGGGCGTCGTGCGCGTACTGGGCGGCCCGGTCCTTGGCCGTTTCGGCGTAGGGCGCCACCACTTCCGCGGCGTGCAGCACGCTGTCCTTCGCCGAGCCGGTCGCGGCGCGCACGCTGTCGATGCGGGTCACGGGATCCTCCTCCTCGGTGGCGTACAGGTATTTCACCTTTCCACCCTTTTGCGGATCATGCCTGCCAGAAGCGCCAATGCGGTGGTAAGGCTTGGTAGGACTCAGTAAGGATCGGTAAGGGGCCTGGCGACGACAATGCCACGGATCGTGGCGGGGCGCGCCTGCTCGGTACCGAGTAGACCGGTTTTCGGTGGCTGAAACCCCGGGCGCCCCGGTCGGTCGCTGGTGGAGACCCGCGCACAACCCTGACAAGTCCGCCGGGGGCCGCCCCGGCCGAGCCGTGCGAGGATCGGGAAGGCACCAGAGTCAACGGAAGGCAGATCGTGGCCGAGCAGCTGTACGCCACCCTCAAGACCAATCAGGGCGACATCGAGGTGCGGCTCCTGCCGAACCACGCTCCGAAGACGGTCAAGAACTTCGTGGAGCTCGCCAAGGGTGAGCGTGAGTGGACCAACCCGGAGACCGGCGAGAAGTCCACGGCCCCGCTCTACGACGGCACGGTCTTCCACCGGGTGATCAGCGGCTTCATGATCCAGGGCGGCGACCCGCTGGGCAACGGCACGGGTGGCCCGGGTTACCAGTTCGAGGACGAGTTCCACCCCGACCTGGCCTTCACCAAGCCGTACCTGCTGGCCATGGCCAACGCCGGGCCGGGGACGAACGGCTCGCAGTTCTTCATCACCGTCTCGCCGACCGCCTGGCTGACCCGCAAGCACACCATCTTCGGTGAGGTCGTCGACGAGGCCAGCCAGAAGATCGTGAACGCCATCGCCACCACGCAGACCAATCCGCGCACGGACCGTCCGGTCAACGACGTGGTCATCGAGTCGGTGACCGTCGAGACCCGGTAAGCCCGGAGGGAACCAATTCGCCCTGCTCGTCCGTAAGGATGGGCGGGGCGCTGTGTTGAGGGACCCGGCGCCGACGTATCCGTACGAACCGCTCTGTACGAGGGGACGACCGTCATGGACCAGGCGCCCGGCAGCCCGCAGGAACCGCAGGACGCCCAGGGCCTGCCCGGCTGCTACCGGCACCCGGACCGGCTGACGGGGATCCGCTGCACCCGTTGCGAGCGGCCCATCTGTCCGGAGTGCATGGTCAGCGCCTCGGTCGGGTTCCAGTGTCCCGAGTGCGTCCGGGGCGGATCGGGGACCGGGCACGCGCCCACCGCGAACCAGCCGCGGACGATGGCCGGGGGCACGGTCGCCGCCGACCCCCGCCTGGTCACCAAGGTGCTGGTCGGGCTGTGTCTCGCCGCGTTCCTGGTGCAGCTCACGGTCGGGGACCGGTTCACCGACCGGTTCGACATGCTGGGCCGCGCCTGGGTGCCCGGGCTCGGGCTCGAAGGGGTCGCGGAAGGGCAGTGGTACCGGCTGCTGACCGCGATGTTCCTGCACGGCGGCTACATCCACCTCGCCTTCAACATGCTCAGCCTGTGGTGGATCGGCGGTCCGCTGGAGGAGGCGCTCGGCCGGGCCCGCTACCTCGCGCTGTACTTCGTGTCCGGACTCGCGGGCAGCGCGCTCAGCTATCTCCTCGCCGCACCGAACCAGCCCTCGCTCGGTGCCTCCGGAGCGATCTTCGGACTCTTCGGCGCGACCGCCGTGCTGATGCGCCGGCTCAACTACGACATGCGTCCGGTCATCGCGCTGCTCGTGATCAACCTGATCTTCACGTTCAGCTGGGCGAACATCGCCTGGCAGGCCCACATCGGCGGCCTGGTCGGCGGGCTCGTCGTCGGGTACGCCATGGTGCACGCCCCGCGCGAGCGGCGGGCCCTCATCCAGTACGGGACCTGCGCCGTGGTGCTGCTCGCCGTGCTCGTCACCGTCGTCGTACGGACCGCGCAGCTCACCTGAGCCCGGTATTTCACCGATGATGACCGACGTTGTCCACAGCGTGTGCCGGATCTTGTGCATGCCGTGGAGAACAACTGTGCCCCTTGTCGCTGACCTGGGTTTTCCCAGGAAGGGCAAGGGGCGAACAGGTGGTCGAGCGAGGGGGAGCCGGTCACACCGGCGTCAACACCCAGTGGGTTATCCACAGATCGTCTGACCTTTTCCCCACTGTGGAAAGTCCTGTGGATAACTCAGTGGATAGCTTGGGGCAGAGCTGCTTCCCCGGGTGCTTCCGCGGTTGCTTCCCGAAGGGCTTCCGCGGTCACTTCCACTGCGTGGAGACGCCGAAGCCCGCGGCGATGAAGCCGAATCCCACGACGATGTTCCAGTTGCCGAGCGAATCGATCGGCATGGATCCGTCCGTCACGTAGAAGACGACAATCCAGGCAAGTCCGATCAGGAACATCGCCAGCATCACCGGGGCCACCCAGCCGCGGTTGGTCAGCTTGATGTTCGCGGCCTGCTTCGAGGCGGGCGGCGGCGTGTAATCGGCCTTCTTGCGGATACGTGACTTCGGCACGAGGGTCTCTCCTGTCGATGCGCTGCGTGGCCGCGCAGGGAACGTGGGCTGGCTCCGGAGCAGCGTACAAGTGGAAGTTCAAGGGAATCTGAGCGCTCCCCCGGGCGTCCGTTAGCGTAGTGCTTCCGCGGCGCCGAAGGAGATAAGGGTACGTTGAGCAATTCTGCCGACCCTCGAACCGGGCCTGACCAAGGTTCCGCCCGGGGCCGATTCCGGCCCGTGCGGGTGCTCACAGTGGGCGTTTTCGCCCTCGCCGGGCTCATCTTCTTCACCAGTTTCAATACGGCCAAGGGCACCAATATCCGTACGGATGCGTCCCTTCTGAAGCTCTCCGATCTGATTCAGGAGCGCAGCCACAACAACAAGGAGCTGGAGGAGTCCAACAGCGGTGCGCGCGACGACGTCGAGGCGCTCGCCGAGCGGGACGACGGCTCCACCAAGGCGGAGGACCAGAAGCTGGACGGCCTGGAGAAGGCGTCCGGGACGAAGAAGCTGAAGGGCGAGGGCGTCTCCGTCACGCTCGACGACGCCCCGCCGAACGCCACGGCCAAGCTCCCCGGCTACCCGGAGCCCCAGCCCAACGACCTCGTCATCCACCAGCAGGACCTCCAGGCCGTGGTGAACGCCCTGTGGCACGGCGGCGCCGAGGGCATCAAGGTCATGGACCAGCGCCTCATCTCCACGTCGGCCGTGCGCTGCGTCGGCAACACCCTGATCCTCCAGGGCCGGGTCTACTCGCCCCCGTACAAGATCACGGCCGTCGGTGACCCGGAGAAGCTGAAGGACGCCGTCGCGGCCTCGCCGGAGATCCAGAACTACATGCTCTACGTCAACGCCTACGGGCTCGGCTGGAAAGTCGAGGACGACGGGGCGGTGACTCTTCCCGGCTACTCGGGCACAGTGGATCTCCACTACGCGAAGCCCGTGAACTAGCCGCCAGGAGACACCGGGGGGTGTCGGTGCGAGTCGTCGTCAGGACGTTCAGCGAGCTGTGCATCACCGTCGGCGCCGTGATCGTGCTGTTCGTCGTGTATGTGCTGTTCTGGACCGGGGTGAAGGCCGACAGCGCGATGGACCGGCAGATCGACGTCCTCCAGGACCAGTGGGCGAAGCGGCCCGTCGCGACCGCGACCCCCGCTCCCGACGCCTCGGCGGATCCGTCGACGGACTCCTCGCCGCCGAAGCCGGCCGCGTACCAGGACGGCAAGCCGTTCGCCGTGATGTACATCCCGCGGCTCGGTTTCACGTGGAACAAGCCGGTGCTGGAGGACACGAAGGTCGGGACCCTGAAGAAGGGGCTCGGGCACTACTCCGGCACCGCGCAGCTCGGGCAGAAGGGGAACTTCTCCGTCGCCGGGCACCGGCGCACGTACGGCGACCCGTTCAAGGACTTCCCGAAGCTGCGGCGGGGGGACGCCGTGGTCCTCACGGACGGGACCACCTGGTTCACGTACCTCGTCGACACCGGGCCGTACAAGACGGTGCCCAGCGACATCGGCGTCATCGACCCCGTGCCGCGCAAGTCCGGCTACGAGGAGCCCGGCCGCTATCTGACCCTGACGACGTGCGATCCCGAGTGGGGTCACAGCCATCGGCTGATCGTCTGGGCGCACCTTGATTCCACTCAGCCTGTGGAGGCAGGGAAACCGGAGGCGTTGCGCCGTTAGTCTGGTGCGGTACGCAGACGGTGTGGAGGGAGCGACCGGCATGTACGGCTGGATCTGGCGGCATCTGCCGGGGAACGCGTGGGTGAGGGCACTGATCTCGTTGGTGCTCGTCCTCGCGGTCGTGTACGTCCTCTTCCAGTACATCTTCCCGTGGGCCGAGCCGCTGCTGCCCTTCAACGACGTGACGGTGGACGGCCAGTGAGTGCGCGCATTCTCGTTGTCGACAACTACGACAGCTTCGTGTTCAACCTCGTCCAGTACCTGTACCAGCTGGGCGCCGAGTGCGAGGTGCTGCGCAACGACGAGGTGACCACCTCGCACGCGCAGGACGGCTTCGACGGCGTGCTGCTCAGCCCGGGCCCGGGCGCCCCCGAACAGGCGGGCGTGTGCATCGAGATGGTCCGGCACTGCGCCGCGACCGGGGTGCCCGTCTTCGGCGTCTGCCTCGGCATGCAGTCGATGCAGGTCGCCTACGGCGGTGTGGTGGGCCGGGCGCCGGAGCTGCTGCACGGCAAGACCTCGCTCGTCCGGCACGGCGGCAAGGGCGTCTTCGCGGGCCTGCCCGACCCGTTCACGGCGACGCGGTACCACTCGCTGGCCGCCGAGCCCGGCACCGTACCGGACGAGCTGGAGGTCACGGCGCGGACCGAGGACGGCATCGTCATGGGCCTGCGCCACCGGGAACTGCCCGTCGAGGGCGTCCAGTTCCATCCGGAGTCGGTCCTCACCGAACACGGGCACCTGATGCTGGCCAACTGGCTGGAGGAGTGCGGGGACGCGGGAGCGGTGGCCAGATCGGCCGGGCTCGCGCCCGTGGTGGGCAGGGCCTCGGCGTGACCGCGCTGCGCCCGGAGCAGGACGGGGCAGGTGGGTTCGAGGAGGCCGTACGGCGGCTCGACGACCCGCTGAACGACCCGCTGCCGGGCCGGCACCCGTCGCCGTGGTTCCGGGCGGCGGGCGCGGAACCGCAGGAGCAGCCGCAGACGGCGGCTGAGCGCCCGGAGCCCGAGCCCGAGTGGTACGACCCCGAGGGGTACGCGCAGGACTGGTACGGAGCCCAGCAGGGGCCTCGGCCGACAGCGCAGACACCACCGCAGGCGCAGCCGCACACCCAGCCGCAGCCTCATGCGCATGCGCAGCCTCAGGCACCGACACCCACACCGGCACCGGCGCCACCACCCGCGCCGTCCCTGGCGCGGGACGACGAGACGGTCGCCCTGCGCACCGCCGACACCCGCCGAATAGCCGAAGCCGGCCAGGAATCCGCACCCGGGTCCGCGCGAGAGCCCGAGCCGGTCGCCACCGGCGGCCGTGCGGCCCGCAGGAAGGCGGCGAAGCGGGGCGGCGGGCGGCACGCGGGGGCGGCGGCCGCGACACCCGCCGGGAGCGACGACGACCGGCCGCTGAGCCGGGTCGAGGCGCGGCGCGCGGCCAAGGCCCGCAAACCGAGCGCCGGGGTGATCGCGAGCCGGGCGATCGGCGAAGTCTTCATCAGCATCGGGGTGCTGATGCTGCTGTTCGTCACGTACCAGCTCTGGTGGTCGAACATCCGGGCCCACAGCCTCGCGGGGAACGCCCGCCACCACCTCGAGGACGACTGGGCGAGCGGCAAGGGCAAGCCCGACACGTTCCAGCCCGGCCAGGGCTTCGCGATCCTCTACATCCCGCGCCTCGACGTCGTCGTGCCGATCGCCGAGGGCATCAGCAAGCCCAAGGTGCTCGACAAGGGAATGGTCGGGCACTACGGCAAGGACAGCATTCCCACGGCGATGCCGGACGCGAAGCAGGGGAACTTCGCGATCGCCGGGCACCGCAACACCCACGGCGAGCCGTTCCGCTACATCAACCGCCTCGAACCGGGCGATCCGATCGTCGTCGAGACCCAGGACACGTACTACGTGTACAAGATGGCGAGCATCCTTCCGCAGACGCCGCCGTCCAACACGACGGTGCTCAATCCGATCCCGGCGGGTTCCGGATTCACCAAGGCGGGTCGTTACATCACTCTGACGACCTGCACTCCGGAATTCACCAGTACGTATCGAATGATCGTCTGGGGCAAGATGGTCGAGGAGCGCCCGCGCAGCAAGGGGAAGCCGGACGCGCTCGTCGAGTAGGCGTTCACCGGCAGCGGCATTACGGGCACAGGGACGGGGCAAGAGGAAGTGGCAGCGACGACCGACCACGAGGAAGAGGCCGAGCAGAAGGCCCCCTCGCCCCCGCCCCGGCGCGGCCGGATCGCGACCGCGGTCAGCGTCTTCGGCGAACTGCTCATCACGGCGGGCGTACTCCTGGGCCTGTTCGTCGTCTACTCGCTGTGGTGGACGAACGTGATGGCCGACCGCGCGGCGGACAAGCAGGGCGACAAGGTGCGCGACCACTGGGCCGACAACCGCGGCCCCGGCGCCCTGGACACCAAGGACGGCATCGGGTTCCTGCACGTACCGGCGATGAACAAGGGCGAGGTCCTGGTCGAGAAGGGCACCACGTCGAAGGTGCTCAACGATGGTGTGGCCGGCTACTACACGGACCCCGTGAAGGCGACGCTGCCGACCAGCGGCAAGGACGGCAACTTCTCGCTGGCCGCGCACCGGGACGGGCACGGCGCCAAGTTCCACAACATCGACAAGATCAGCAAGGGTGATCCGATCGTCTTCGAGACGAAGGACGACTGGTACGTCTACAAGGTCTTCAGCATCCTTCCGGAGACCTCGAAGTACAACGTGGACGTCATCGGCCAGGTGCCCAAGGAGTCCGGCGTGAAGAAGGCCGGGAAGTACATCACGCTGACGACCTGCACCCCGGTCTACACCTCGCGCTACCGGTACGTGGTCTGGGGCGAGCTGGAGCGCGTCGAGAAGGTCGACAGCGAGCGGACGCTGCCGAAGGAACTGCGCTAGCGGCCTTTGCCGTACGACGAAAGACCGGAGCCCCGGCCCCCTGGAGAGGGGGCCGGGGCTCCGGTCGTCACCGGTTCGGGTCAGCCGCGCAGGCCGCCGAAGAGGCCGCCGTCGCCGCCGTTGCCGTTCCCTCCGCCGCCGCCCACCGTGGTCAGCGTGACCGTGGTGCTCGCCGGGTCGGACGGGGTGTTGGCCGCCGGGTCCTGGGTGACGACGCGGGCGTCGTCGCTCTGGTCGCTGCCGGCCGCGAACTGGATGTTGGTGAAGCCCGCGTCCTGAAGGATCTTCTTGGCGTCCTTCACCTTCTGGCCCTGCACACCCGGTACCGCGGTCTGCGCGGCCGCCTTGGCGACCTTCAGCTGGACCGTGGAGCCGGGCTCCGCCTGACTGCTCGCGGCGAGGCTCTGGTTGAAGACCTTGCCGGGCTCGGCCGCGGTGGACTCCTCCTCGGTGCAGCTGGCCTGGAGGTCGCTGTCCTTGAGCTGGGCCGTGGCCTCCTCACAGGTGAGGTTGCCGCCGGAGACGTTCGGGACGGTGACCGTTTCCTTCTTCTTGGCCACGGTCAGGGTGATGGTGCTGCCCTTCTGGACCTCGGTGCCGAGCTCGGGGTCCTGGTCGAGGACCGTCCCGGGGTCCTCGGCGGACTCCTCGGACTTGGTCTCGACCGTGAACTGGTACTTGGCGCCCTCGAGCTTGGCCCGCGCGTCGTCGATGTTGTCGCCCTTGACGCTCGGCACGGCCACCTTCGGCGCACCCGTCGACATCCGGACCGTGATCGTCTCGTTCTTCGCGAGCTGACCGCTCTTCGGGTCCTGCGCGCAGACGGTCTTGGCCGGCTGGTCCTCACAGGCCATGGGGCTGCCCTTGACGACCTTCAGATCGACGTTCCCGGCCTTCTTCTCGGCCGCCGCGAACGTCTCACCCACCAGGCTCGGCACGTCGACCTTGTCGTCGCCCGCGCCGCTCCCGCTGAACGCCCACTTGCCGATCAGGATCGCGCCCACGAGCACCAGGACGCCGGCGAGCACCAGCAGGATCGTGGAGGTGCGGTTCTTGCTCTGGCGGCGCCGGTCGGGGCGGTCGTCGTAGCCGTAGCCGCCGTCGTCCGGATTGACCGGGGGCAGCATCGACGTCTGGCCGCCGCCGTTCTGCGGGCGCAGCATCGCCGTCTGCTGGTCGTCCGGGTGGCCGCCGTAGCCGACCGCGCCCATGGCGGCCGTGGCCGCGACGGGCTGGCCGTCCAGGCACGCCTCGATGTCGGCGCGCATCTCGTCGGCCGACTGGTAGCGGTAGTCCGGGTCCTTGACCAGGGCCTTCAGGACGATGGCGTCCATCTCGGGCGTGATCTCGGGGTCGAACACCGACGGCGGCTGCGCCTCTTCCCGCACGTGCTGGTACGCCACCGCGACCGGGGAGTCCCCGACGAACGGCGGACGGACCGTCAGCAGTTCGTACAGGAGGCAGCCGGTCGAGTACAGGTCGGAGCGGGCGTCGACCTGCTCGCCCTTGGCCTGCTCGGGCGAGAGGTACTGGGCCGTGCCGATGACCGCCGCGGTCTGCGTCATCGTCATGCCGGAGTCGCCCATCGCGCGGGCGATGCCGAAGTCCATGACCTTCACCTGGCCGGTGCGGGTCAGCATGACGTTGGCCGGCTTGATGTCGCGGTGGACGATGCCCGCCCGGTGCGAGTACTCCAGGGCCTGGAGGATGCCGACCGTCATCTCCATGGCGCGCTCCGGCAGGAGCTTGCGGCCGGAGTGCAGCAGCTCACGGAGCGTGGAGCCGTCGACGTACTCCATCACGATGTACGGGATGGAGACCCCGTCGACGTAGTCCTCGCCCGTGTCGTAGACCGCCACGATCGCGGGATGGTTGAGCGAGGCGGCCGACTGGGCCTCCCGGCGGAACCGGGCCTGGAACGACGGGTCGCGCGCGAGGTCCACCCGCAGCGTCTTCACCGCCACGGTGCGGCCGAGCCGGGTGTCGTGCGCGAGGTAGACCTCCGCCATGCCACCACGGCCGAGCACCTGGCCCAGCTCGTACCGGCCGCCGAGGCGACGCGGCTCTTCCATGGTTACCTACCAGCCCTCTCCGTCGGTCCCGACCGTCCCGTGCGGGGTCGGGCGGTGTGCTGTCCGGGCATACCGTACCCGGCTTGCCCGGCGTGACCTGGCCACCACCGTGACCCGTGACAGGACCGGTATCGCCACGTGCGTCTATGTGAAGAACGGGTGACCGGGGTCACAAGCCTCTGTGAACCCCGGTCGCTTCCGTCACTACTTGCTGTTGATGACCGCTTCCATCACGCTCTTCGCGATCGGGGCGGCCAGACCGCCACCGGAGATGTCCTGGCGGCTGGCGGCGCTGTCCTCGACGACCACGGCCACGGCGACCGGGAAGCCCGACGACGTCTTCGCGTAGCTGACGAACCAGGCGTACGGCTTCTCGCTGTTGTCGACGCCGTGCTGGGCGGTACCGGTCTTGCCGCCGACCGTGGCGCCCGGGATCCGCGCGTTCTGGCCGGTGCCCTCGTTGACCACCGTCTCCATCATCGACTGGAGGTTCTGCGCGTTCTCCTCGGAGAGCGGCTTGCTCAGCTCCTTCGGCTCCGTCTTCTCGATGGTGTCGAGGTTGGAGGCCTTGAGCTCGTCGACCATGTACGGCTCCATGAGCGTGCCGTCGTTGGCGATCGCGGAGGCGACCATGGCCATCTGGAGCGGGGTGGCCGCGGTGTTGTACTGGCCGATGGACGACAGGGCCGTCTGCGACGGGTTCATGTCGTCGTCGAAGTTCGACGCGTTCGAGCGGACCGGGACGAACTGCTCCTTGTTGAAGCCGAACTTCTCGGCCTCCTCGACCATCTTGTCGTTGCCGAGGTCGGAGCCGATCTTGCCGAAGACGGTGTTGCAGGAGACCTTCAGGGCGACCCGCAGCGTCGCGTCCTCACACGGGATGTTGCCCTCGTTCTTCAGCGGCGTCGTGGTGCCCGGCATGGTCCACGGCAGCGGCGTCTGCGTCTTCTTGTCCGGGGCGTAGTCGCCGCTCTCCAGCGCGGCCGCGGCCGTCACCAGCTTGAACGTCGAACCCGGCGGGTACGTCTCGCGCAGCGCCCGGTTCAGGAGCGGCTTGTCCTTGTCCTTGTCGAGCTTGGCGAACGTCTCGCCGTCCTCGTTCGTGTTGCCGGCGAACGACGACGGGTCGTACGACGGCGTCGACGCGAGCGCCAGGATCTTGCCGGTGGACGGCTCGATGGCGGCGACGGCTCCCTTGCCGCGGTTCTTCAGGCCGTCGTACGCGGCCTTCTGCGCTGCGGCGTTGAGGGTGGTGACGACGTTGCCGCCCTCCTTCTTCTTGCCGGTCACCATGTCGAGGGTGTTCCGGAAGAAGAGCCGGTCGTCGTTGCCGGTGAGGATGCCGTCCTCGAGGTTCTCGATCTGGCTGGCGCCGACGACCTGCGAGGCGTAACCGGTGACGGGCGACCACATGGGCCCGTCCTTCCAGGTCCGCTTGTACTTGAGGTCGGTGCCGGAGGTCGCCTTGGAGCCGGTGATCGACTTGCCGTCGACGACGATGTCGCCGCGCGGCGTCGAGTACCGGGCGATGATCACGCGGCGGTTGTCGTCGTCCGAGGCGAGCTGGTCGGCCTTGACGTACTGGAGCCAGTTGTCGCGGATCAGCAGGGTCAGGATCAGGAGTCCGCAGAAGATCGCGATCCGGCGCAGGGGCTTGTTCACGGTCGGACCACCTGGGTCATCTCGGCGTCGGGGCTCGGCGTGGGGCTGGGGGCCGGGCGTCGGGCGGTGTCGCTGATGCGGATCAGGATGCCGATCAGCGCCCAGTTGGCGATGACGGACGAACCGCCGTACGCGAGGAACGGCATCGTCATACCGGTGAGCGGGATGAGGCCCATGACACCGCCCGCGACGACGAACACCTGGAGGGCGAAGGCGCCGGACAGACCGACGGCGAGCAGCTTGCCGAACGGGTCGCGGGCCGCGAGCGCGGTGCGCACGCCCCGCTCCACGATCAGCGCGTAGATCAGCAGGAGCGCCATCAGACCGGCCAGACCCAGCTCCTCGCCGAAGGTGGCGAGGATGAAGTCGGAGTTGGCGGCGAAGCGGATCAGCTCGGAGTGGCCCTGGCCCCAGCCGGTGCCGAGGGTGCCGCCGGAGCCGAAGGCCCACAGGGCCTGCATGGCCTGCTCGGAGTGGCCGCCCACACCGGCCCGGCTGAGCGTGTACTCCTTCATCGGGTCGAGCCAGGCGTCGACGCGCTGCTGGATGTGCGGCTCGAAGCTGGCCACGCCCACGGCGCCGACCGCGGACATCAGCAGACCGAAGACGATCCAGCTGGTCCGCTCGGTGGCGACGTACAGCATGATGACGAACATTCCGAAGAACAGCAGCGACGTACCGAGGTCGGTCTCGAAGACCAGGATGAGGATCGAGATCCCCCAGACCACGAGGATCGGACCGAGGTCTCGGCCGCGCGGCAGGTACAGGCCCATGAAGCGGCGCGAGGCGAGCGCCAGGGCGTCCCGCTTCACCATCAGGTACCCGGCGAAGAAGACCGCGAGCACGATCTTCGCGAACTCACCGGGCTGGATGGAGAACGAGCCGACGTGGATCCAGATCTTGGCGCCGTAGAGGTTCACGCCCAGGCCCGGCACCAGCGGCAGCAGCAGCAGGACGATCGCGCCGAGCATCGAGATGTACGTGTAGCGCTGCAGGACGCGGTGGTCCTTCAGGAAGAACAGCACGGCGATGAAGAGCGCGATGCCGATCGCCGTGTACATGAGCTGCTTGGGCGCGGCGCTGCCCGCCTGGCCGATCGACTGCAGCAGCTCGGACTGGTCGAGCCGCCAGATGACGACCAGGCCCAGACCGTTGAGGAGCGTGGCCAGCGGCAGCAGCAGCGGGTCCGCGTACGCCGCGAACTTGCGCACCACGAGGTGGGCGACGCCGGCGAGCAGGCCGAGGCCCAGGCCGTAGCCGAGCAGGCCGGCCGGCAGCGAGCCGTCGAGGGCCAGGCCCACGTTGGCGTACGCGAAGACGGGGATGACCACGGCGAACACCAGCAGCATGAGCTCGGTGTTGCGCCGGCTGGGCGCGCCGATGGCGCCGATGGTCGACGTATGGGTCGTGGAACTACTACTCATGGCGTGCTGAGGCCCCCAACGGCTCTACTGCTGTGCGCACGCCTTGGCCAGCTGCTGCTCTTCCTCGGAGAGAGTGGGGCCAGGGGTGGGCGTGGGAGATGACGGTGACTTGGCCTTGCCGGACGGCGAGTTCGACGGGTTCGGCGTGGGGGTCTCCGAACGGAACGACGCCTTGGAGGCGGTGCCCCCGGTCGTCGTGCCGCCGGCTTCGCCCTCGCCGGTCTTCGCGTTCTTCTCGCTCTCGGCCCGCTGCCGCTCGGCCTGCTTCTTGCACGCGTTGGCCTGCGCGGACAGCTCGTCGATCTTGTCCTGGGCGGCCGCGAGGTCGCCTTCGGCGATCGTGGCCTCGACCTGCTTCTGCTGGTACGGAGGCAGGTACTTGAGCTCGATCTCCGGGTGGTCCTTCTCCACCTCGGACAGGCTCACCCAGGCGAGATCCTGGTTGATGCCGCGGTAGAGCGCGACGTGCTCGTCGTTCGAGCCGACGAAGTACTGGGTCTGCGTCCAGCGGTAACCGCCGTACAGGCCACCGCCGATGACGGCGAGCGCGAGCACGGTGTACACGGATCTCTTGAGCCACTTGCGGCCGCGGCGCGGCTTCACGAAGTCGTCGTCCGTGTACGCGCCGAAGCCCCCCTCGGGTGCGTAGCCGGTGGTGTCGCCGCTGCCGGGCGGGCCGAACTCGCCGCCACCGCCCTGGCCGGGGACGGGCCTGCCGAGTCCGGCGGCACGGCCCGCGGGGGTGTCCATGCCGCCGTTGTCGTGCAGCTGGTGCTGGTTCTCGGCGACCGCGCCGACGATGACCGGGGCGTCCGAGATCTGGCCGGCGAGGGTGTCGCCGCTGTCGATGTCGAGGACGTCCGCGACGATCACGGTGATGTTGTCGGGGCCGCCGCCGCGCAGCGCCAGCTGGATCAGGTCCTGGACCGTCTCCTGCGGGCCCTGGTAGCTGGCGAGCGTCTCCTCCATCGTCTGGTGGGAGACGACGCCGGACAGGCCGTCCGAGCAGATCAGGTACCGGTCGCCGGCCCGCACCTCGCGGATCGAGAGGTCGGGCTCGACGTGGTCGCCGCTGCCCAGCGCGCGCATCAGCAGCGAGCGCTGCGGGTGCGTGGTGGCCTCTTCCTCCGTGATGCGGCCCTCGTCGACGAGACGCTGCACCCACGTGTGGTCCTGCGTGATCTGTGTGAGGACGCCGTCCCGCAGCAGATAGGCGCGCGAGTCCCCCACGTGTACGAGACCGAGTCGCTGTCCCGTCCACAGGAGGGCGGTGAGCGTGGTCCCCATGCCCTCGAGCTGGGGGTCCTCCTCGACCATCATGCGCAGCTGGTCGTTGGCCCGCTGAACGGCGGTGCCGAGCGACGTCAGGATGTCGGATCCCGGTACGTCGTCGTCGAGCGCGACGATCGTCGAGATCACCTCGGACGAGGCGACCTCACCGGCGGCCTGGCCGCCCATGCCGTCGGCGATCGCGAGCAGCCGCGGGCCGGCGTAGCCGGAGTCCTCGTTGCCCTCGCGGATCATGCCTTTGTGCGATCCGGCGGCGAAGCGCAGTGACAGACTCATGCGCACCTCGCCCGTCGGCTCCGGGTACATCCGCACGGTGCCCACCCTCCGGTCGGGAGCGCGCCGGTGTCCGTCGTCCGGACCGCCGCGTCGGCTCGCTCGCTCCGCTCGCGCTCATTCATGATGTAGCACTACTTCCGCAGCTCGATGACGGTCTTGCCGATGCGGATCGGTGCCCCCAGCGGGATCGGCGTGGGCGTCGTGAGGCGGGTCCGGTCGAGATACGTGCCGTTGGTGGACCCGAGATCCTCGACGATCCACTGGCCGTCCCGGTCCGGATAGATCCTGGCGTGCCTGCTGGACGCGTAGTCGTCGTCCAGCACGATCGTGCTGTCGTGGGCACGGCCGAGCGAGATGGTCTGCCCCTGCAGCGCCACCGTCGTCCCCGTGAGGGTGCCCTCGGAGACGACCAGCTTGCTGGGGGCGCCACGGCGCTGGCGGCCGCCGCCCGACTGCTGCTGGCGCTGCTGCGGAGGCGCGGACTGGCGTGCGGCCTGCTGCTGCGGCCGCCCGCCCTCACGCCGCGCGCCGCGCTGTGTGACGCGCGTTCCGAACAGGTCGCTGCGGATGACCTGGACGGCCACGATCACGAACAGCCACAGAACGGCCAGGAAACCCAGCCGCATGACCGTCAGGGTCAGCTCTGACATTGCCCCCGCTTCACCCTTCGGCTTGCCGGTAAACGATGGTGGTGGAGCCCACGACGATCCGCGAGCCGTCGCGGAGCGTAGCGCGGGTGGTGTGCTGCCCGTCCACCACGATCCCGTTGGTGGACCCGAGGTCCTGGATCGTCGAGGGCGTGCCGGTGCGGATCTCGCAGTGCCGGCGCGAGACGCCGGGGTCGTCGATCCGCACGTCGGCCTCGGTGGACCGGCCGAGCACGAGGGTGGGGCGGGAGATCTGGTGCCGGGTCCCGTTGATCTCGATCCAGTGCCGCACGCGGGCGCCCGGCATCGGGCTCGCGCCGGGGCGCTGGGCCGCCGCTGCCGGGGCCTGCGGAGGCCGGCCGGGAGGCGGGCCCGCGGGCATCGGCGGGGCCGCGGTGGGCTGCGGGTAGCCGTAGCCGCCGGGCGCCTGGTTGGGACGGGCCGCGGTGGGGCGCTCGGGACGCTCCTGGCTGGTGGACGAGGCGAGGGTGCGGCTGCGCACGCGGTACAGACCCGTGTCCAGGTCCTCCGCCTTCTCCAGGTGCACCTTGATGGGGCCCATGAAGCTGTAGCGCTGCTGCTTCGCGTAGTCGCGCACCATGCCCGACAGTTCGTCGCCGAGCTGTCCCGAGTAGGGGCTCAGGCGCTCGTAGTCGGGCGCGCTGAGCTCCACGATGAAGTCATTGGGGACGACCGTCCGCTCGCGGTTCCAGATCGTCGCGTTGTTGTCGCACTCGCGCTGCAGCGCGCCCGCGATCTCGACGGGCTGGACCTCGGACTTGAAGACCTTGGCGAAGGTGCCGTTGACCAGACCCTCGAGACGCTGCTCGAACTTCTTCATGACTCCCATGGGGCACCTCCTCCTTCGTGGCCGTCCTGCTCGCCGTGGTTCGCGTGCTCTGGTTCTTCCTCGTACTGCTTACTGATCGTATCCACGCGTCGGGAAATCGGCTGGTTCCCCCTGTCCGCCCGCTCGATGAGTGTCGACGCTCACAGCCCCTCTCGCGGCCCCTCTTGTGAGGGATCGTAGAGGTGGCCTCAGGACAGTGTCCCGTACGCGGCTGTGGACGGGACGGCCTCCGGCAGGACCGGGACAGGACCGTGGCCGGGGCGCGACGCGGCGGTGCCGTTCGTGCGGGGGTGTGCCGAGGTACGTCGGGTCAGGTGCCCGTCCGGGGCCCCCGGAAACGGATGTGAATCCACCCTCCGCAGCGTGCTAATCTTCTGGATGTCGGAAGGCGCTCACCCCGAAAGGGCGAGGGAGCCGGAAGACGCACCCAATGCGCGGGTGGCGGAATAGGCAGACGCGCTGGATTCAGGTTCCAGTGCCCGCAAGGGCGTGGGGGTTCAACTCCCCCCTCGCGCACAGCGAAAAGCCCCGCAGGTCTTCGGATCTGCGGGGCTTTTGCGTTCCCCGGGGAAGCCGGGGGCGTGCACGGCGAAGGGCGCCGCAGGCCGATGGCCTGCGGCGCCCTTGTGCGTGCGCGGTGCGTCCCCTGTGGGTTATGTCACCTTCGCGCCGCCGTCGTCACGCGGCGGTGCGGGCGGCGATCTCCTTGCCCTTCGCCCGGGCGTCCTGGAGGGCCTTCTCGCGGGAGGCCTCGTAGAGCGGGACGAGCTCGGCCATCGCCGGGTTGGCGGGCGCCATCGTCAGCTCCGGGACGATGAACTCGAGGTCCAGGGCGAGGGTGTCGCGCAGGATCGCGGTGAGGAAGTTCTGCACGTACTCCATGTCCTCGCGCGGGGTGCCCGGGGCGTAGGAGCCGCCGCGGCTGGCGACGACGGTGACCGGGGTGCCCTTGGCGGACGGGGCCTCGACGCCCGCGGTGCGGCCGAACAGGATCACGTTGTCCAGCCACGCCTTGAGGGTCGAGGGGACCGAGTAGTTGTACATGGGGGCGCCGATGAGGATCGCGTCCGCGCTCTCCAGCTCCCGGATCAGCTGCTCGCGCCCGGCGAAGGCGGCGGCCTGCTCCGGGGTGTGCCCGGCCGGGTCGGCGAAGCCGGCGAGGTGGGCGTCGGCGGTGATGTGGGGGACCGGGTCCGCCGCGAGATCTCGGTAGACGACCGTGCCTTCGGGGTGCTGCTCCAGCCAGGCCTGGCGGAAGGCGTCCGTGACGGGGCGCGAGGCGGAGGCGGGACCGGCGAAGACGGACGAGTCGATGTGCAGCAGCGTGGCCATGGTTTCTCCCTTGAGAACGCTAGGGGCGCACCCTGGGCGCCGGTCTAGCCATTTCGTATGTAGCTATTGATAACACAGGGACTTACTTTTTTTCATCCCCGTACGGGAGCGCAGTACTCTGGAGCCATGGCGGGCAACGCGGAAGACAGGAACGGGACGGGCACGGGCGCTGCCGTGGCCCACGGTCCTCAGGCGTGTTCGACGGTCGACATCGGGATGACGCGCGTCTTCGGGCTGCTGGGCAAGCGCTGGACGGGGCTCGTCGTGGCCGCGCTCCTCCAGGGACCCGTGCACTTCGCGGACCTGCGCCGGGCCATCCCCGGCATCAGCGAGCGCATGCTGTCCGACCGGCTCACGGAGCTGGGCGCGGCCGGGCTCGTCGTGCGCCAGGTCGACGAGGGGCCGCCGCTGCGCGTCTCCTACCGGCTCACGGCGGCGGGCGCCGCGCTCGGACCCTCGCTGCGGGAGCTGGGGAACTGGGCGGAGAAGTACCTCGGCGCCGAGGGCGGGACGTGCCCGGAGGAGTTCCGGAAGTGACGCGACCGCACGTGATCGACATCACCTGAGGCGGTACGGTCGGACCGGTCACAGCGGTGGGCGTGCACGGCTCCGTGGGACGGGGCGGGGGAGGCGGTCGGCATGGGCGGACTCGGTGAATCAGTGGTGGCTCTGCCGCGCCAGGGCGGCGGGGACGGCGGGTCGCGGGACGCGCGGTGGCTGCCCCGGGTGCCGGGGTTCGCGGCGGTTCCCGGCGCCTCCGGCGGATCGGCGGACGCGTACGGTGCGGCGGTCTCGTCGAAGGCGGCCGGCAAGGCGCTGCGCGGGCGGGTGTCCCGGGCCTCGCACGCCGACTTCACGCTGGGCACCGACCGGCCGGACGCCGTCGCCGCCGTCGAGGAGTCCAACCGCGGCCGGATCGACGCGCTGACCCCGATCCGCGTCGGGCGGATGGCCGCCACCCCCTTCGCCTTCCTGCGCGGATCCGCCGGGCTGATGGCGTACGACCTGGTGCGCACGCCGCTGACCGGCATCGGCGCGCAGATCTGCGGCGACGCCCACGCGGCCAACTTCGGTCTGTACGGCGACGCCCGCGGCGGCCTCGTCATCGACCTCAACGACTTCGACGAGACCGTGCACGGCCCCTGGGAGTGGGACGTGAAGCGGCTCGCCACCTCGCTCGTGCTCGCCGGCCGGGAGGCCGGGGCGGACGAGGACACCTGCCGCAGGGCCGCGCACGACACGGTGGGCTCCTACCGGCGGACCATGCGACTGCTCGCGAAGCTGTCCGCGCTCGACGCGTGGAACGCCATCGCGGACGAGGAGCTCGTCTCCCACACCGACGCGCACGATCTGCTCGGCACCCTGGAGCGGGTCTCCGAGAAGGCGCGGCACAACACCAGCGGCCGGTTCGCCGCCAAGTCCACGGAGGCCGTGGCGGGCGGCGGGCGGCGGTTCGTGGACGCGCCGCCGGTGCTGCGCCGGATCGCCGACGACGAGGCGGCCGCCGTCGCCGGGGCGCTCGCCGGGTACCTGGGCACGCTGTCCGAGGACCGGCTGCCGCTCCTCGCCCGGTACGCGATCCACGACGTGGCGTTCCGCGTCGTGGGCACCGGCAGCGTGGGCACGCGGTCGTACGTGGTGCTGCTGCTCGACCACCGCGGCGAGCCGCTGGTGCTGCAGGTGAAGGAGGCGCGGCCGTCGGCGCTGCTGCCGTACCTGTCCGCGGTCGGGTTCGAGGCGCCGGCCGTCGAGCACGAGGGGCGGCGCGTGGTGCTCGGGCAGAAGCGGATGCAGGTGGTCAGCGACATCCTGCTCGGCTGGACCACGGTCGGCGAACGGCCCTTCCAGGTCCGCCAGTTCAGGAACCGCAAGGGCAGCGTCGACCCGGCCGCGCTCGCCGCCGACCAGGTCGACGACTACGCCCGGATGACGGGTGCGCTGCTCGCCCGCGCCCACGCGCACAGCGCCGACCCGCGGCTGATCGCCGGGTACTGCGGCAAGAACGAGGAGCTGGACGAGGCGGTGGCCGCCTTCGCCGTGACGTACGCGGACCGGACCGAGGCGGACCACGCGGAGCTGGTGCGGGCCGTGCGGGAGGGCCGGGTGGCGGCGGAGGCGGGGGTGTGAGTCCGGGCCTCCGGGCGGCCGTCCCCCGCGCCCGGTCGGCGCGGGGAGGGCCCCCTGGGGCGTGCCCTAGGCTGGACGGGTGACGACCCCGGAGAGCGATGTGGCAGAGCAGCCGGAGCAGCCGGAACATCCGGAGGAGCGGCCGGGGCAGCTCGGGCAGCCCGAGCAGCCGGGGGAACCGGCGGATCAGCCCCGGGAGCGCCTCAAGGACCGCTTGAAGGAACGCCTCGAACAGCGTGCTGAGGAGCGGGCTGCCGAGGAGCGGGCTGCCGAGGGGCGGACCGCTGAGGAGCGGGCCGCCGGCGTGGAGTCGTCCGGTGCGGGCGACCTGAGCGGTACGGCCGCGCAGGCTGCCGGGGAGTCGGCTCAGGGTGCGGTCGCGGAGCCCGTTCGGGAGCGGGCCGAGGAGCGGCTGGAGCGGGCCGTGCGGGCCGCCGAGCAGGCGCTGATCGAGTTCGAGATCGCCGTGGAGACCTTCCGGGTCGAGGTGGAGAACTTCTCGCGGATCCACCACCAGAAGCTCGGGCCGATGTACACGCGCCTCGACGAGCTGGAGGCGCTGATCGCGGAGGCCACGGCCGCGCGCACCGGCGACCCGGAGGACCGGCGCAAGGCGGACGAGGCCCGGTCCCGGGTGATGCCGATGCCGGGCGTCGAGGAGCTCTTCCACGGGTGGATGGACGGGGACGGGCTGTTCCCGGAGGCCGCCGCGATGCTGACCGAGCAGCCCGTGCGGCCGCCGCAGCGGGTGCGGCCCAGCGACGAGGCCCGCAAGCTCTACCGCGAGCTGGCCCGCAAGGCGCACCCGGATCTGGCGCAGGACGACAAGGAGCGGGCCCGGCGCGACGAGTTCATCGCGCGGGTCAACGCGGCGTACGGGCGCGGTGACGAGACGCTGCTGCGGGAGCTCGCCGCGGAGTGGGCCGCGGGCCCGGTGCCGCCCGAGCGGCAGCCGTCGCCCAGCGAGGAGCTGTACGCCCGGCTGGAGTGGCTCGCCCAGCGCAAGGAACTGCTCACGGCGGTCGCGCGGGAGCTGGAGGAGAGCGCCATCGGCTCGATGCTGCGGATGGCGCCGGACGACCCGGACACGCTGCTCGACGAGATCGCCGAGCAGTTGCTCGCGCAGGTCGCCGAGCGGGAGGCCGAGCTGGAGCGGCTGACCGCGTCCTGAGGCGGTGCGCGCCTCGGGTAGCGTCGGGGGCATGGTTTTCGGTTCTGGTGTGCCCACGATCGGTGTCGACGAGCTCAAGGACGGCGACTTCCTCCTCGATGTGCGGGAGGACGACGAGTGGCACGCGGGTCATGCCGCCGCCGCGCTGCACATCCCCATGAGCGAGTTCGTCGCGCGCTACGGCGAGCTGACCGAGGCCGCCCCGCAGGACGGCCGGGTCAACGTGGTCTGCCGGGTCGGCGGCCGCTCCGCCCAGGTCACGCAGTACCTGCTGCAGCAGGGCGTCGACGCGGTGAACGTGGCGGGCGGCATGCAGGCGTGGGAGGCGGCCGGCCGTCCGGTCGTGGACGACAAGGGACAGCCGGGCGCCGTCGTCTAGGACCCGCTCACCCTCCCGACCGGTCGGCCGCGGGACCTGCTCAGTCTCTCGACCGGTCGGCAGCGGGACCCGCTCATCCTCCGGACCGGTCGACCGCGGGACCCGCTCAGCCGAGCGGGTGCGCGGCGAGCAGGTCGCCGAGTGCCTCCTCGTGGGCGGCGGCCGGGCCGAGCGACAGCTCCAGGTGCTTGGCCCACGCGTGATAGCGGTGCAGCGGGTAGTCCGTGTCGGCGCCGAAGCCGCCGTGCAGGTGCTGCGCGGTCTGCACGACGCGTCGTACGCCGTCGGACGCCCAGGTCTTGGCGACCGCCACGTCACCGGCGACCGGCAGGGCGCCCGCGGCCCCGCTGCTGATGCGCCAGGCGGCCTGCCACAGGGTGGCCTCCATGGCCCGCAGATCGATGTAGCGGTCGGCAGCCTGCACGGCGACGGCCTGGAACGTGGCGATCGGATGCCCGAACTGCTCGCGCTTGCCCGCGTAGTCGCTGGTCATCTTGAGGACGCCCTCGCCGAGGCCGAGCGCCAGCGCACAGGTGCCGGTGGCGAGCAGATCGTGCAGCCGGGGCCAGGCCGCCGCGTCCTCGATGACGTGCCGGGGGTCGATGTGCACGCCGTCCAGCCGCAGTTCGGCCAGCCGCTCGCCGGTCGTGGAGATCTGCTCGGCGACGGTGAGGCCGGGCAGCTCCGACGCCTGCCCCGCGGCCGGGCCCGGGAGGATCGCGAGGACCGCGGAGCCGTCACCGGTGTGGGCGGGCACGACGATCCGGTCGGCGCCGAACGCCCAGGGCACCGCCGTCTGCACCCCGTCCAGGATCCAGCCCGCGCTCGCGGTGCCGGTCTCGCACCGGGCCGTGACCGCGAGCTCGGCCGGGTCGTGCCCGGTGCGACCCGCCGACGCCACGGTCAGGGCGAGCTCGCCGCGGCCCGCGCGGGGGAGGAGCTCCTGCCTCAACTCCTCGTCGCCGTACGCCTGGACGGTCGCCGCCGCCGCGCTGTGCTCGAGGAGCGGGAGCCGGGCCAGGACCTTCGCGGACTCGCGCAGCACCAGGCACAGCGCGACGGCGTCAAGCCCCGCCCCGCCGTGCTCCGGCCCGATCAGCAGGCTCAGCAGATCGGCGTCGGCGGCCTTGGCCCACAGCGCCCGGTCGAAGTCGTCGGCCACCGCGCCGGAGGTGAGCGAAGGGCTCGGTACGCCGTCGGGCGCCACCGGAGTGAACACCGCCTTCGCCGCCTCGACGGCCGCCTGCTGCTCCTCGGAGAAGGTGAAGTCCACCGGTCGTTCCTCCCGTTCCCACTGTGCTCACCAGGATCTGACGGACCGTCAAGATAGAGCAGGCGCTCCGAGAAGAGAACAGGTTCTCCATGGCCGTGCTCAGCGGTCGAAGTCCAGCTCCACCGTCTCCGTGGTCGGATGGGACTGGCAGGCCAGCACGTAACCGGCCTCGGTCTCCTCCGGCTCCAGCGCGAAGTTGCGGTCCATGGCGATGGAACCCGAGACGAGGAAGGCACGGCAGGTGCCGCACACGCCGCCCTTGCACGCGTACGGCGCGTCCGGCCGGTTGCGCAGCACCGTCTCCAGGAGGGACTCCCCGTCCTGCACCGGCCAACTGCCCGAACGGCCGTCGAGCTGCGCCGTCACCGTGCTGTGCGCGGGCGCCGAGGCTCCGGCCGGACGGGCCGGACGGGCCGGTACCGGGCCGTCGTCCACGTGGAAGATCTCCTCGTGGATGCGGTCGCGCCGCACGCCCAGGCCCCGCAGCGCCCGCTCGGCGCCCTGCACCAGGCCGAACGGTCCGCACAGGAACCAGCCCGCCACCCGCTCCACCGGCAACAGCGCCGGCAGCAGCGCCGCGAGCCGCTCCCGGTCGAGCCGGCCCGACGCGAGCCCGGCCTGCTGCTCCTCCCGGGAGAGCACGGTGACCAGCTGGAACCGGTCGGCGTACCGGTCCTTCAGGTCGGCGACATCCTCCAGGAACATCGTCGACGCGGTGGTCCGGTCGCTGCGGATCAGGCAGAACCGGGCCTCGGGGGTGCGCTCCAGGAGCGTCGTCGCGATCGAGAGGACCGGGGTGATGCCGCTGCCGCCGACCACCGCGGCGTAGTGCCCGGGGGCCGGGTCGAGGGTGAAGCGGCCGGCCGGGGTCATCACCTCCAGCTCGTCGCCGACGGCGATCTCCTTGTGGGCGTACGTCGAGAACGCGCCGCCGTCCACCAGGCGCACGCCGACCCGCAGCAGCCGCGGCGCCTCGTCGGCCGGGGCCGCGGAGCAGATCGAGTACGTGCGGCGGATCTCGGCGCCGTCCGCGGTGCGGCGCAGGGCGAGGTGCTGGCCCGGTGCGTAGCGGTACGCCTCGCGCAGCTCGTCGGGGACGGTGAAGGTGAGGGCGACGGAGTCGTCGGTGAGCCGGTCGACCGCCGTGACCCGGAGCCGGTGGAACCGGGCCCTGGGCGTGCCCTGCGCCACCTCGGGAGTCGCCTCCTGGGTCATCGCAACTCCTTGAAGTGGTCGAAGGGTTCACGGCAGGCGAGACAGCGGCGCAGCGCCTTGCAGGCCGTGGAGGAGAACCGGCTGAGCAGCTCGGTGTCGGTGGAGCCGCAGTGCGGGCAGGCGATCGCGTCCGTCCCGTCGGCCGGGTCCGTCGTCCCGTCGGCCGGGTCCGTCCCGGCGGTGCCGCCCGGCTCGCCGGTGTGCCGGGTCGGGCCGAGGGAGAGGGCGACCGGTCCGGCGGGCGCGCGCGTGGTGCGGGGCGGCGCGATGCCGAACTCGCGCAGCTTGCGGCGGCCTTCGGGCGTGATGTCGTCCGTCGTCCAGGCGGGGGAGAGCACCGGGCGGACGGTGACCTCGGGGACGCCGTGCTCGTGCAGGACCCGCTCGATGTCGGTCGACATGGCCTCGATCGCGGGACATCCCGTGTACGTGGGGCTCAGCTCGACCTCGACCCGGCCGGGGCCGAGCGTGTGCACGGCGCGCAGCACGCCCAGCTCGGTCAGGCTCAGGACGGGCAGCTCGGGGTCGGGCACCGAGCCGGCGATCCTGCGCAGCTCCGCCTCGAGCGGTGTCTCCCCGCCGACGGCCTCGTGCGGGGCGCGGGCGAGCGTCACCATGACGCCCCCGGGTGGCTGCGGTGCAGGTGCTGCATCTCGGCGAGCATCCGGCCGAACGACTCGGTGTGCAGGCCCTGGCGTCCGGCCCCGGCGCTCCAGGCACCGGTCTGCGGGCCGTCGGGCACCGTCAGCGTGGCCTCGCTCAGCACCGAGGTCACCGTCGCGTGCCAACTGACCTGCATCTCCTGCCAGTCGACGGGGACTCCCGGGACGGGCTGGAACAGCTCGCCCGTGAAGCGCCACAGGGCGTCCACCGCGCGCTGCGTCCGGGCGTGGCTCTCCTGCGTGCCGTCGCCGAGCCGCAGCGTCCACTGCCGGGCGTGGTCCTGGTGGTAGGCCACCTCCTTGACCGCCTTGGCGGCCAGCGGCGCGAACTCCGATTCCCCGTCCGCCAGTTGGCCGTACAGCAGCTGCTGGTACACGGAGAAGAAGAGCTGGCGGACGATGGTGTGCGCGAAGTCGCCGTTCGGCTGCTCGACCAACTGCACGTTCCGGAAGGCGCGCTCCTCGCGGAGGTAGGCCAGCTCGTCCTCGTCGCCCACCGTGCTCAGCAGGACGCGGGCCTGGCCGAGCAGGTCGAGCGCGATGTTCGCCAGGGCGACCTCCTCCTCCAGGACCGGGGCGTGGCCCGCCCACTCCCCCAGGCGGTGGGAGAGCACGAGGGCGTCGTCGCCGAGGGCCAGGGCGGCCGCCGCGACATCCGTCCGCACGGGCTGCGTCACAGGTGCTTCACCCCTTCAGGGATCTCGTAGAACGTGGGGTGCCGGTACGGCTTGTCCGCGGCGGGCTCGAAGAACGGGTCCTTCTCGTCCGGCGAGGAGGCGGTGATCGCCGCCGACGGCACGACCCAGAGCGAGACGCCCTCGCCGCGCCGGGTGTACAGATCCCGCGCGTTGCGCAGGGCCAGCTCCGCGTCCGGGGCGTGCAGGCTGCCGGCGTGGGTGTGGGCCAGGCCCCGGCGGGAGCGCACGAAGACCTCCCACAGGGGCCACTCCGGCCCGCTGGAGGTGCTGCTGGGGGTCTCGCTCATGCCGCCCTGCCTTCTTCCGTCGTGGCCTTGGAATGCTTGGCCGCGTGGGCCGCGGCGGCCTCGCGCACCCAGGCGCCCTCGTCGTGGGCGCGCCTGCGCTGGGTGATGCGCTGCTCGTTGCACGGCCCGTTGCCCTTGAGGACCTGCTTGAACTCCGTCCAGTCGATCGGACCGAAGTCGTGCTGGCCCCGCTCCTCGTTCCACCGCAGCTCCGGGTCGGGGAGCGTCAGGCCGAGGGACTCGGCCTGGGGGACGCAGATGTCGACGAAGCGCTGCCTCAGCTCGTCGTTCGAGTGGCGCTTGATCTTCCACTCCATCGACTGCGCCGAGTGTGCCGACTCGTCGTCGGGCGGGCCGAACATCATGAGCGAGGGCCACCACCAGCGGTCCACCGCGTCCTGGGCCATCGCGTGCTGCGCCTCGGTGCCCCGGCTGAGCGCGAGCAGCAGCTCGTACCCCTGCCGCTGGTGGAAGGACTCCTCCTTGCAGATCCGGACCATGGCGCGGGCGTACGGCCCGTACGAGCAGCGGCACAGCGGCACCTGGTTCGTGATTGCCGCGCCGTCCACCAGCCAGCCGATCGCTCCGACGTCGGCCCAGGTCAGCGTCGGGTAGTTGAAGATCGACGAGTACTTTTGGCGGCCGCTGTGCAGCTTGTCGAGCAGCTCGTCGCGGCCGGTGCCGAGGGTCTCCGCCGCGCTGTACAGATACAGCCCGTGCCCCGCCTCGTCCTGCACCTTCGCCATCAGGATCGCCTTGCGGCGCAGGGAGGGGGCGCGCGTGATCCAGTTCGCCTCGGGCTGCATGCCGATGATCTCGGAGTGGGCGTGCTGGGCGATCTGGCGCACCAGCGTGGCGCGGTAGGCGTCGGGCATCCAGTCGCGCGGCTCGATGCGCTCGTCCGCCGCCACGGCCGCGTCGAAAGCGGCCTGGAACCCGGCGGTGCCGTCCGGCCGCGCCGTCTGCTGCGGTGCTGCTGTCGCCATTCCAGGCCCCCTCGACCTCGGCTGTCCGGTTCACGGCCGGGCCTTGACCCGCTCCCGACCGATCGTTCGGTTCGTCGGATTCAATGGTGGGGCGCGGCGCCGTAGGGTGTCAACCCTGAACGTCCCGGCCTGTGGATAACCGCAGGCATCTGTGCCGGGCCGCCGCTCCCCAGTACCGTTCCGTGCGTCGCAGCCGCGGGACGTCGACGCGGAATCGGTTCGGCGTCGGGCGCCGGACGCCGGATGGGCCAGAGGATCGAAGGACCGGGATCGGGGAGACCGATGGAGACGGAAGCAGGCGCCGCGGACGAGGGCGCCCGTCCCCTGCCGGAGCGGACGGTTCCGCAGCCGGCCGGGCCCGGCCCCGCCGATTCCGGATCCGGGGCGGAGCCGGCTGAGTCCGGGGCCGGGGCCGGGTTCGGGGGGCCCGCTGAGTCCGGACCTGGGCCTGAACCCGCCGATTCCGGTCCCGGGCCTGAACTCGCCGATTCCGGTCCCGGGCCCGAACCCGCCGATTCCGGAGCCGGATCTGAGCCCGCCGATTCCGCACCCCGATCTGGCCCCGAGCCTGAGCTCGCCGGGTTCCGGCCCGGACCCCGGCTCCAGCCCGCCGAGCCAGGGCCCCAGCCGGCCGCTCCCGGAGGCCAGCCGGCCGATCGCGGCCCCCAGTCGACCGATCGCGGAGGCCAGACGGCCGATCGCGGCCCCCAGCCGGCCGATCGCGACGCCGATCCCGCTCCCCGCCCTTACCCCGCCATGCCCCCGCCGCCCGCCCGCCCGGGCATCGCCGGGCTCTCCTTCCGGTACCAGGTGGTCGCGGCCCTCGCCCTCGCGGTCGTCGCCGTCGGTGCCTGCTTCCACCTCGCGATGGTGTTCCTGCACGTCGCGCCCGCGAACACGGTGTCCAAGCAGCACGGCGCGCTGGTCGACGACTGGGTCTACCCGGAGTTCGAGCAGAACTGGAAGCTGTTCGCCCCCAACCCGCTGCAGCAGAACATCGCCGTGCAGGCCCGCGCCGAACTGCGCACACCCGACGGCGAGCTGCGGCAGACCCGCTGGTACGACCTGTCCGCGCAGGACGGCGCGGCCATCGACGGGAACCTGCTGCCCAGCCACACCCAGCAGAACGAACTGCGCCGCGCCTGGGACGTCTACGTGGGGACGCACGACGCGCAGGACCGGCCCACCGGCCTGCGCGGCACGCTGTCCGAGCAGTACCTGCGCCGCATCCTCGTGCTGCGGCTGGCCCGGCTGGACGTCGGCGGCGGCAAGGACGTGATGGAGCGCGTCCAGGTCCGCTCCCGGTCCACCACGATCGAGCCGCCGAAGTGGAGTGACGAGAAGGTGAACCAGAAGCCGCTCTACCGGCAGGTGGCCTGGTGGACGGTGACCTCGCACGACGCGCCGCTCGACAGCGGCACGCGCGTGCGGGTGCTGGCCCCGACGGCCGGCGGTGCCCGATGAGCCGCGTCGAGGTCCCCGTCACGGGACGGCTCGCCACCGGTGTCCAGCGGGTCACCGCGTCCGCGCTCGGCCCGTACCAGAGCGCCGTCATACGGATCGGGTTCTCCGCGACCTGGCTGCTGTTCCTGCTGCGCGAGTACCCGCACCGGCGGGAGCTGTACGGCCCCGACGGGCCGTGGAGCTGGGGCATGGCGCAGCAGCTCATCGCGGACAACGACGCGTTCACCGCGCTGATGTGGTCCGACGGCCGGGTGTGGTTCGAGTTCGTCTACGCGGCGGCCGTGCTCGCCTCCCTGCTGCTGATGCTGGGCTGGCGGACGCGCACCATGTCGGTGTTCTTCATGATCGGCGTGCTGTCGCTGCAGAACCGCAGCGTCTTCCTGGGGGACGGCGGCGACAACGTCATCCACCTCATGTCGATCTACCTGGTCCTCACCCGGTGCGGGCAGGTGTGGTCGCTCGACGCGCGGCGGGCCGCACGCGCGCGGGAGGGGCTGTTCACCGAGGACCGGACCGGGCCCGTCCTGTGGTGGGTCGTGGGCCTCGCGCTCTCGGTGAGCACGTTCACGGGGGACCTGAGCGGCGGCTGGGCGGCCTTCTTCTGGGGGCTGTGGGGCGTCCAGGGGGTGTGGTGGTACCTGAACCGCCGCGATCCGTTCGGCGAACCGCGCCTGCTGTGCGACGTCGTCGCGAACCTCGTCCACAACGCCGCCCTTCTGGTGATCATGGTCGAGGCGTGCCTGATCTACGCGACGGCCGGCTGGTACAAGATCCAGGGCAGCCGCTGGCAGGACGGCACCGCGGTCTACTACCCGCTCCACCTGGACTACTTCTCGCCGTGGCCCGCCCTGGGCGAGCTGCTCACCGCGTACGGCCCGATCGTGCTGCTCGTGACGTACGGGACGGTCGTCGTCCAGGTCGCCTTCCCGTTCACGGTCTTCAACCGGCGCGTGAAGAACGTCCTGCTGGCGCTGATGATGGTCGAGCACTCCGTCATCGCCGTGGTCCTCGGACTGCCCTTCTTCTCGCTCGCGATGATCGCCGCCGACGCGGTGTTCCTGCCGACGTCGTTCCTGAAGCGGATCGGCGGCCGGGTGGCACGCGCGCGTGGCCGCGTCCTCGCCCGTACGAGGCGTGCCGCGGTGCCCGGCCAGCGCCCGGCGGACGGCGTCGAGCCGCTGGCGGCACAGCCGCCCACGGCGCGCACGTAGGCTTCCTGCCATGAGCGGGACGGACACGGCGGACGGCATGCGGCACACCACTTCCGAGGGCGCCGTACGCGACTGGCGGCGGCTCGCGGACACGGCGGTGCTGCTCGACGGGTTCCACGCCCTCAAGCACGCCGTGCGCTTCGGCGCCGACGTCCCCGTCGCGCTCGCGGCCGACCGGGCGGCCACGCTCGCGCTGGCGGACGAGCTGGCCCCCGACGTCGTACCGCGGCTGGCCGGGCTCCTCGTGGAGGTACCGGGCGACGTGCTGCGCGGGCTCGTGCCGCGGCCGCATCCCACCGGCGTCGCCGCGCTCGCCGGGCGCCCCGCGCGGGCCGACCACCTCGCCGCGCTCGGCAGGACCGGACGCACGACCCCGGTCGTCGTCCTCGACAACCCGCGCAACCTCGGCAACGCGGGCGCCGTCATCCGCCTCGCCGCCGGCTACGGCGCCACCGGCGTCGTCACGACGGGCAGCCTCGACCCCTGGCACCCCACGGTCGTCCGGGGCGGGGCCGGGCTGCACTTCGCGACCGCCGTGGAGCGGCTCGCGGTCGACGAGCTGCCGAGCGGCCCGCTGTACGCGCTCGACCCCGAGGGCGCCGACATCCGCGGTCTGAGGCTCCCGGACGACGCCCTGCTGGCCTTCGGGTCCGAGCGCAGCGGCCTGTCACCCGAACTGCGCGAGCGCGCCGACCAGTTGGTGTCCCTGCCGATGCGGCCCCAGGTGTCCAGCTACAACCTGGCCACCAGCGTCGGGATGACGCTCTTCCACTGGAGCGCGCACAGCGCGCACGCGCCCCAGTAGCTCCCCTGCCGCTGCCTCACACGGTCTCGCGGCGGACCTCGACCACCCGGAAGCGGTTCGCCACGAAGGCGCCGTCGCACAGGGCCGCGTTCGCCGCGGGGTTGCCGCCCGAGCCGTGGAAGTCGGAGAACGCCGCCGTCTGGTTCACGTACACCCCGCCCGTCAGGTTGAGCGACAGCTGGGCGCACTCCTCCAGGCAGACCTCCTCGACGGCCTGCGCGACCTCTTCGGAGGTGGTGTACGCGCCGACCGTCATGGCGCCCTTCTCGCGCACCGTGCGCCGCAGCAGCTCCACCGCGTCCTGAGTGGAGTCGACGGCGACCGCGAAGGAGACCGGGCCGAAGCACTCGCTCATGTAGGCGGCCTCCGCGTCCGGCTTGGCGCCGTCCAGCTTGACCATCGCCGGGGTGCGCACGACGGCGTCGGGGAAGTCCGGGTTGCTGATCTCCCGGGTGGGGAGGGCGACTTCGCCGAGGCCCGCGGCCGCGTCCAGGCGGGCCTTCACGTCCGGGTTCACCAGGGCGCCCAGCAGTGCGTTCGCCCGGGCGTCGTCGCCGAGGAGGCCGCCGACCGCCTGCGCGAGGTCCGCGACGACCTCGTCGTACGACTTCGGGCCCTCGTCCGTGGTGATGCCCTCGCGCGGGATCAGCAGGTTCTGCGGGGTGGTGCACATCTGGCCGCTGTACAGGGACAGCGAGAACGCCAGGTTCGACAGCATGCCCTGGTAGCGGTCGGTCGAGTCGATCACGACCGTGTTGACGCCGGCCTTCTCCGTGTAGACCTGCGCCTGCCGGGCGTGGGTCTCCAGCCAGTCGCCGAAGGCGGTCGAGCCCGTGTAGTCGATGATCTTGATCTCGGGGCGCACGGCCAGGGTCTTGGCGATGCCCTCGCCGGGCCGCTCGGCCGCCAGCGCCACCAGGTTCGGGTCGAAGCCCGCCTCGGCGAGGACCTCGCGGGCGACCTGGACGGTGAGCGCGAGCGGCAGCACCGCGCGCGGGTGGGGCTTCACGAGCACCGGGTTGCCGGTCGCCAGGGAGGCGAACAGGCCCGGATACCCGTTCCACGTCGGGAACGTGTTGCAGCCGATCAGCAGCGCGACGCCGCGCCCGACCGGCGTGAACTCCTTGGTCAGCACCAGGGGGTCGCGCTTGCCCTGGGGCTTGGACCACTCCGCGGTGTCGGGGGTGCGCGCCTGCTCCACGTACGCGTACGCCACGGCTTCGAGGCCGCGGTCCTGCGCGTGCGGGCCGCCGGCCTGGAACGCCATCATGAAGGCCTGGCCGCTGGTGTGCATGACCGCGTGCGCGAACTCGTGCGTCCGCGCGCCGATCCGGGCCAGGATCTCCAGGCAGACCACCGCGCGCACCTCGGCGCCCGCCTCGCGCCATGCGCGCATGCCCGCGCGCATGGCCGGCAGCAGGGTGTCGATGTCGGCGTGCGGATAGGTGATGCCCAACTCGATCCCGTACGGCGAGACTTCACCCCCGACGAAGTCGTCCGTGCCCGGCTGGCCCAGGTCGATGCGGGTGCCGAGCAGGGCGTCGAAGGCGGCCTTGCCCTCCGGCATGCTCAGGCTGGGGCGCCCCTCGGTGTCCCCGTACGCCTTGGGGTGCTCGGGGTGGGGGGACCAGTAGGCGCGGGTGCGGATGGTCTCCAGCGCCTTGTCGAGCGTCGGCCGGTGCTGGGCGATCAGGTCGTGGGCGGTCAGGTCGGCGGCCATGGCGGACCAACTCCTCGTCGGCAGCGGCTCTCCGTCGAGCCGCAGAGCTGGGGCGGGACTGGGGCAGGGCTGGGCAGGGACGAGCGGACAGAGTTAGAGTAACCGAACGATCGGTCGGGACAAGGGGGTGCGGAAAAGCTGTGGAAAACCGGCTCAATGAGCCCCGCGCCCGCGCGGTGCCGCCGGGTGCGGGAGGATCACCGGCATGACAGCACATGAGCGTCTCGTGGGCGTGGTGGGCACCGGCACCATGGGCCAGGGCATCGCCCAGGTCGCGCTGGTCGCGGGGCATCCCGTCCGGCTGTACGACGCTGCTCCCGGCCGGGCGGAGTCGGCCGCCGGGGCGATCGCGGCCCGGCTCGACCGGCTCGTCGAGAAGGGCCGGATGTCCGCGGACGAGCGGGCGGCCGCCGTCGGCCGTCTCGCGCCCGCGCAGACGCTGGACGAGCTGGCGGACGCGGCCCTCGTCGTCGAGGCCGTCCTGGAGCGGCTGGACGTCAAGCAGGCGCTGCTGCGCGACCTGGAGGCCGTCGTCGCGGACGACTGTCTGCTCGCCACGAACACCTCGTCCCTGTCCGTCACGGCGATCGGCGGGGCGATGCGCCTGCCGGGACGTTTCGTCGGACTGCACTTCTTCAACCCGGCGCCCCTGATGCCGCTGGTGGAGGTCGTCTCCGGCTCCGCCACCGACGTCACCGCGGCCACGCGCGCGTACGAGACCGCACGCGCCTGGGGAAAGACGCCCGTGGCCTGCGCCGACACCCCCGGCTTCCTGGTGAACCGGATCGCGCGGCCCTTCTACGCGGAGGCGTTCGCGGTCTACGAGGACCAGGGTGCCGAGCCGGCGACCATCGACGCCGTGCTGCGCGAGAGCGGCGGCTTCCGGATGGGCGCCTTCGAACTGACCGACCTCATCGGCCAGGACGTCAACGAGGCCGTGACGCGCTCCGTGTGGGAGGGCTTCTTCCAGGACGTGAAGTTCCGGCCGTCGCTGGCCCAGCGCCGGCTGGTCGAGGCCGGGCGCACCGGCCGCAAGTCGGGCCAGGGCTGGTACGCGTACGGGGAGGGCGAGGAGCGCCCAGAGCCGCGCACGGAGGCCCCCGCCGACCAGCCCGCCTACGTGGTCGCCGAGGGCGATCTGGGGCCCGCGCGCGAGGTGCTCGCCCTCATCCGTGAGGCGGGCATCGAGGTGCGCGAGGAGGACGAGGACAACGGCACGCGTCTGGTGCTGCCCGGCGGCGGCCAGCTCGCCCTGGCGGACGGGCAGACGTCGATCGAGTACCGGGACGTCGTCTACTTCGACCTCGCGCTCGACTACCGCAAGGCGACCCGGATCGCGCTGGCCGCCGCCCGGGACGCGAACCAGCGCACCGTGCAGGAGGCCGTCGGCCTCTTCCAGGCGCTCGGCAAGGACGTCAGCGTCATCGGGGACGTCCCCGGCATGATCGTCGCCCGTACCGTCGCCCGGATCATCGACCTGGCGCACGACGCCGTCGCCAAGGGCGTGGCCACCGAGGAGGACGTCGACACCGCCATGCGGCTCGGCGTGAACTACCCGCTGGGACCCATCGAGTGGAGCCGCAGGCTCGGCAAGAACTGGGCGTACGCCCTCCTCGACGACCTGCATCTGCGCGACCCCTCCGGGCGCTACGCGCCGTCCCTGGCGCTCTACCGCCACTCGTACGCCCCCGACAAGCGGGAGGGCTCCGCATGACCACCGCACGACGCGCTGCCGCCGTACGACGCGACCCCGCCGTACGGCGCGACACCTACACGCCCGACAGCCTGCTCGCGGTCGCCGTGACCGTCTTCAACGAGCGGGGCTACGACGGCACGTCCATGGAGCACCTCTCCAAGGCGGCGGGCATCTCCAAGTCGTCGATCTACCACCACGTGACGGGCAAGGAGGAGCTGCTGCGCCGCGCCGTCAGCCGTGCGCTGGACGGCCTCTTCGGGATCCTCGACGAGGAACCCGCGCGCGTGGGACGCGCGGTGGAGCGCCTGGAGCACGTCACGCGGCGCATGGTCGAGGTGCTGACCGCCGAACTGCCCTACGTGACGCTCCTGTTGCGGGTGCGCGGCAACACGGGCACCGAGCGGTGGGCCATGGAGCGCCGCCGGGAGTTCGACCACCAGGTCGCCGCGCTGCTCAAGGCGGCCGCGGCCGACGGGGACGTGCGCAGCGACATAGACGTGCGGCTCGCCACGCGCCTCGTCTTCGGGATGATCAACTCGATCGTGGAGTGGTACCGGCCCGACGGCGGCGGCCTCGCCGACCGCGAGGTGGCCGACGCCGTCGTGGAACTGGTCTTCCAGGGCCTGCGCAAGGAAGGCTGACGGGCTGACGGCCCGTGCGCAAGGAAGGCCGACGGACGGGCGGCCGTGCGCGAGGAAGGCCGACAGACGGGCGGCCGTGCGCGAGGAAGGCCGACGGATGGGCCCCGCGCCCCCGACGGGCCCTGGGCGTCAGGCGTCCGGCTCCAGGTCCTCCTCCTCGAAGACCAGCAGCGTGCGGGTGCTGAGCACCTCGGGGATGGCCTGGAGCTTGGTGAGGACGAGTTCGCGCAGGGCGCGGTTGTCCTGTGTGTGGACCAGGATGAGCACGTCGAAGTCGCCGCTGACCAGCGCGATGTGCGAGGCCTCCGGCATCCGGCGCAGCTGGTCGCGGACCGTGCGCCAGGAGTTCTGGACGATCTTGAGCGTGATGTACGCGGAGGCACCCTGACCGGCCCGCTCGTGGTTGACGCGGGCGCCGAAGCCGCGGATCACGCCGTCGTCGATGAGGCGGTTGATCCGGGCGTACGCGTTCGCCCGTGACACGTGGACACGCTCGGCCACGGACCGTATCGACGCCCGGCCGTCCTTCTGCAGCATCTGCAGGATGTCGCGGTCGATGGCGTCCAGCGGACGGGCCGCGGGGTCGTAGCCGCCGGATTCCGGGCCCCCGGAGCCGTCGGCCATTTGTTCAGATGCCATGTGCCCCCGCCTCCTTACCATGGACGTACTGCGTTCATCTCAGGCTGTGGAGAACCGTTTGTCCACAGCCTGGAGGTGCCTGTAGCCAAAATGTGCCGACGACCGAACAATCGGTAGGTGAGGCGCATCACATCCGACGCGCCTTCACAGCCACTCCCACGAGGAGGTGCCGTCATGACGGTCATGGAGCAGCGGGACGCCCGCGGCGCCGGCGCACCGACGCCGCCGCCCGCCTGGCAGCCCCGCACGGACCCCGCGCCGCTGCTGCCCGACGCGGAGCCCTATCGGGTGCTGGGCACCGACGCCGCCGCGGACGCCGATCCCGAGCTCCTGCGCCGGCTCTACGCGGAGGTGGTGCGCGGCCGGAGGTACAACGCGCAGGCGACCGCCCTGACCAAGCAGGGCCGTCTCGCCGTGTACCCGTCGACGACCGGCCAGGAGGCCGCCGAGGTCGCCGCGGCGCTCGCCCTGGAGGAGCGCGACTGGCTCTTCCCCAGCTACCGCGACACCCTCGCCGCCGTGGCCCGCGGCCTCGACCCCGTCCAGGTCCTGACCCTGCTGCGCGGCGACTGGCACACCGGCTACGACCCGCGTGAGCACCGCATCGCGCCGCTGTCCACCCCGCTGGCGACGCAGCTCCCGCACGCCGTGGGCCTCGCGCACGCCGCACGGCTCAAGGGCGACGACGTGGTGGCGCTCGCCATGGTGGGCGACGGCGGGACCAGCGAGGGCGACTTCCACGAGGCGATGAACTTCGCCGCCGTCTGGCAGGCGCCGGTCGTCTTCCTGGTGCAGAACAACGGGTTCGCCATCTCCGTGCCGCTGGCCAAGCAGACCGCGGCGCCGTCCCTGGCCCACAAGGCCGTCGGGTACGGGATGCCGGGCCGGCTGGTCGACGGGAACGACGCGGTGGCGATGCACGAGGTCCTCACCGAGGCCGTCACCCGCGCGCGCGGGGGCGGTGGTCCGACGCTGGTCGAGGCCATCACGTACCGGATGGACGCGCACACGAACGCCGACGACGCGACCCGCTACCGCAGCGACGCCGAGGTCGAGACCTGGCGCGCGCACGACCCGATCCTGCTCCTGGAGCGGGAGCTGACGGAGCGCGGACTCATCGACGAGGCGGGGATGCGGACCGTGCGCGACGACGCGGAGCGGATGGCCGCGGCCCTGCGCGAGGCCATGAACCAGGACCCGGTGCTGGACCCGATGGACCTGTTCACCGACGTGTACGCCGAGGAGACCTCCCAACTGCGCGAGCAGGCGGCCCAGTTGCGGGCCGAGCTGGAGGCCGAGGCCGAGGCGTCCGAGGGATCCCAGGAAGGGGGCGGGGAATGACCACCGTCGCCGCCAAGCCGGTCACGAAGTCGGTCACCAAGCCGGCGACCATGGCGCAGGCGCTCGGCAGAGCACTGCGGGACGCCATGGCCGACGACCCGACCGTGCACGTCATGGGTGAGGACGTGGGCACCCTCGGCGGTGTCTTCCGGATCACCGACGGGCTCGCCAAGGAGTTCGGCGAGGACCGCTGCACGGACACCCCGCTGGCCGAGGCCGGCATCCTCGGCACCGCCGTCGGCATGGCGATGTACGGCCTGCGGCCCGTCGTGGAGATGCAGTTCGACGCGTTCGCCTACCCGGCCTTCGAGCAGCTGATCTCGCACGTCGCGCGGATGCGGAACAGGACGCGCGGCGCCATGCCGCTGCCCATCACCGTCCGCGTGCCCTACGGCGGCGGCATCGGCGGCGTCGAGCACCACAGCGACTCCTCCGAGGCGTACTACATGGCGACGCCCGGCCTCACCGTCGTCACGCCCGCCACGGTCGCCGACGCGTACGGGCTGCTGCGGCGCTCGATCGCCTCCGACGACCCGGTCGTCTTCCTCGAACCCAAGCGCCTCTACTGGACGAAGGACTCCTGGAACCCCGAGGCACCGGCGGACGTCGACCCCATCGGCACGGCGGTGGTCCGCCGCCCCGGGACCAGCGCCACGCTCATCACGTACGGGCCGTCCGTGCCCGTCTGCCTGGAGGCCGCAGAGGCGGCCCGCAGCGAGGGCTGGGACCTCGAAGTGGTCGACCTGCGCTCCCTGGTGCCGTTCGACGACGCGACGGTCGCCGCGTCCGTGCGCCGCACCGGGCGGGCGGTCGTGGTGCACGAGTCGGGCGGTTTCGGCGGGCCGGGCGGGGAGATTGCCGCGCGCGTCACCGAGCGCTGCTTCCACCACCTGGAGGCGCCGGTGCTGCGGGTGGCCGGTTTCGACATCCCGTATCCGCCGCCGATGCTGGAGCGGCACCACCTCCCGGGAGTGGACCGGGTGCTGGACGCCGTGGCGCGGTTGCAGTGGGATCAGTGAGAGTGGGACCGGTGCAGGACGGCGGGGAAGGGACGGTGCGCTGATGGCACGGGTTCTTGAGTTCAAGCTGCCCGATCTCGGGGAGGGGCTCACCGAGGCGGAGATCGTGCGATGGCTGGTGCAGGTCGGGGACGTCGTCGTCGTCGACCAGCCGGTCGTCGAGGTGGAGACGGCCAAGGCGCTCGTCGACGTGCCGTGCCCGTACGCGGGCGTGGTCACGGCCCGCTTCGGTGACGAAGGGGCCGAACTGCCGGTCGGCGCACCGCTGCTGACGGTGGCCGTCGGGGCGGAGGACACAGCTGCCGTTGCCGGCGGGGCGTCCGGGGGTGCCGGTGCCGCGTCGGAGAGTTCCGTGAAGCCGGAGAAGAAGCCCGAGGGGCCCGAGAAGGCTGAGAAGTCGGAAGGCTCGGGGAACGTGCTGGTGGGGTACGGGACCGCCGCCGCCCCGGCCCGGCGCAGGCGGGTCAGGGCCGCGGCGGCCGAAGCGGCGGCCACGCGCCCGACGGCCCTCCGCGAGCCCGCCGCGCCGCCCGTCCGGCCCGGCCGGCCGGCCGGTCCCGTCCCGGTGATCTCCCCGCTCGTCCGCAGGCTGGCCCGTGAACACGGGCTCGATCTGCGCGAGTTGACGGGGTCCGGGCGGGACGGGCTCATCCTGCGGGCGGACGTGGAGAGTGCGATGACGGCTCGCGCCGAGGCGCCCGCCGCGACGACTGCGGCGCCCGTATCCCCGACATCGGCACCGGCACCGGCACCGGCTCCCGCGCCCACGGCTCCCGCTCCCACGACCGCCGCTCCGCAGGGCCACCGCACGCCCCTGCGCGGCATCCGGGGCGCCGTCGCCGACAAGCTGTCCCGCAGCCGGCGCGAGATTCCCGACGCCACGTGCTGGGTGGACGCCGACGCCACCGAACTCATGCACGCGCGCGTGGCGATGAATTCCGCGACCGGGCCGTCCGCCGGGCCGAAGATCTCCGTCCTGGCGCTCCTCGCCCGCATCTGCACGGCGGCCCTGGCCCGTTACCCGGAGCTGAACGCCACGGTGGACATGGAGCGGCGCGAGATCGTGCGGCTCGACGAGGTGCACCTCGGGTTCGCCGCGCAGACCGAGCGCGGGCTCGTCGTCCCCGTCGTACGGGACGCCCACGCGCGCGGGGCGGAGTCCCTGAGCGGCGAGTTCGCGCGGCTCACCGAGGCGGCGCGGACCGGGACGCTGACGCCGGGCGACCTGACTGGCGGCACCTTCACGCTGAACAACTACGGGGTGTTCGGGGTCGACGGCTCCACGCCGATCATCAACCACCCCGAGGCCGCCATGCTCGGCGTCGGCCGGATCACCCCCAAGCCGTGGGTCCACGAAGGGGAGTTGGCGGTCCGCCAGGTCGTCCAGCTCTCCCTCACCTTCGACCACCGGGTGTGCGACGGGGGCACCGCGGGCGGCTTCCTGCGCTACGTGGCGGACTGCGTGGAACAGCCGGCGGTGCTGCTGCGCTCGCTCTGACCGCGGGCGGCGGCCGGCCCGCCGCCCACGGATCATCCGCGCCGCCACCCCCTCGGGGGTGGCAATGATCCGCGGTACGCCCATACTCGGGGGATGACCGAAGCCGTCGGGCAGCCCGAGCAGCGCCGACCCCCGGCCGACCGCGCGCTCGGCGCCGCGGGCCGGGGCGGCGACGCCTACGACGCGCTGGTGCTCGCCGGAGGTGCCGCGCGCCGCCTCGGGGGCGCGGACAAGCCCGGCGTCCGGGTCGGTGGGCGGGCACTGCTCGACCGGGTGCTCGCGGCCTGCGCCGGAGCCCGCACCACGGTCGTGGTCGCCGAGTCACGACCGACCGCACGCCCCGTCGACTGGGCCCGCGAGGACCCGCCCGGCGGCGGACCGCTCGCCGCCCTGGACGCGGGAGTCCGGGCCCTGACCACGTCAACGGACGGGTCGCCGAACGAGTCCCGGAGCGGGGCACCGAGCTTGCCGCCGAGCGGGCCGTCGGAGGAGTCCCGGAGCGGGTCGCCGGAGGAGGCACCGAGCGGGTCGCCGGACGAGTCCCTGAGCAGGGCACCGAGCGGTTCCCCGGACGACTCCCCGAGCAAGGCACCGAGCGGGTCGCCGAGCGCGGCACCGGACAAGACCCCGAGCAGGGCACCGAGCGGTTCCCCGGACGAGCCCCCGAGCGATTCGCCGAGCGGGCCACCGGACGAGTCGTCAGACGAGCCGCCGAACGAGGCACTGAACCAGCCGCCGCGCGGACCAGGTGGCCGCGCGGCGGTCCCCGGTCTCGTCGTCGTGCTCTCCGCCGACCTCCCGTTCCTCGCGGAGCGCACCGTACGGCTGCTGTGCGACACGCTGGGCGGGACGAGCGCCGACGGGGCGCTGCTCAGTGACGCCGACGGTCGGGACCAGCCTCTCGTCGCCGTCTACCGGACCAGCGCGCTGCAGCGGGTACTCGGCGCCCTGAAGGCCGAACACGGGTCGCTGAGCGGGCTTCCGCTGCGCCTGCTCACCCGCGATCTGCACCTCACCCGCATCACCGACCCCGTCGATCCCGTCGCGTCCTTCGACTGCGACACCTGGGACGACATCGCCGCCGCTCGGTCACGGATCAGGGAGCATGGGCACGTGTTGGACGAATGGATCACCGCAGCCAAGGACGAACTGGGCATCGACCTGGACGTCGACACCGGCGTCCTGCTCGACCTCGCCCGCGACGCGGCCCACGGGGTCGCGCGCCCCGCGGCACCGCTGACGACGTTCCTCGTCGGATACGCGGCGGCGCAGGCGGGTGGCGGCCCCGAAGCCGTCGCGGCCGCCGCGGCGAAGGCCGTCGCGCTCGCCGATCGCTGGGCGAAGGAGGCCGAGTCCGGGGCCGGGCCCGGCGGCGCCGCGCCGGACGCGGGATGAGCGGCGGCAACGGGCGG